>NZ_CASFWU010000037.1 GCF_949298305.1 uncultured Bacteroides sp.
ACAAAGCAAGACTCATCAATCATTTTAAACCAAAATGTCAAAGAACTCTCGTTATTTGATGATATTTAAAACTAATGCGATTTTATCGCACCAGTAGTAGTGCACGTTTATTTTAATACCGGTCCCCAAAGAAAACGTCCTTTGAAAATTAGGTGGAAATGTTCCGTGAGATTATCTTTGCACACAGTCTGAACCAAACGACGGATTCAGACGTTCAAGGAAGTTCCATAAACATTGTACCCATGAAGAAGTTACACATTGGACTACTGCCCCGTATCATCATTGCTATCCTGCTGGGCATTCTTTTCGGAAATATCCTCCCTACACCGTTGGTACGTGTATTCGTCACGTTCAACAACGTGTTCAGTGAATTTCTCAACCTTTCCATCCCGCTCATCATTGTAGGCCTGGTGACAATTGCCATAGCTGATATTGGTCGTGGTGCAGGCAAGATGCTGGGCGTCACCGCCCTGATTGCTTATACGGCCACTTTACTTTCTGGTTTTCTTTCCTACTTCACGGGCATCTGCTTCTTTCCTTCGCTCATTACCCCCGGCATACCGCTGGAAGAAGTAAGCGAAGCACAAGGCATACTTCCTTACTTTTCTGTAGCCATTCCGCCACTGATGAATGTCATGACTGCACTTGTATTGGCTTTCACACTGGGCCTCGGACTTGCCCATCTGAACAGCGACACTCTGAAGAAAGCTGCACGCGACTTTCAAGAAATCATCGTAAAAATGATTTCTACTACTATCCTGCCACTTTTACCCATTTATATATTCGGTATCTTTCTGAACATGACTCATTCCGGACAAGTATTCTCCATTTTGGGTGTTTTCATTAAAATTATCGGCATCATTTTCCTGCTTCACATTTTTGTGCTGGTTTTCCAATACTGCATAGCCGCATTATTTGTCCGCAAAAATCCTTTCAAGCTCTTAGGCAAGATGCTTCCTGCTTATTTCACAGCATTAGGCACCCAATCGTCTGCCGCCACCATCCCTGTCACGTTGGAACAGACCCAAAAAAACGGCGTATCGCCCGATGTGGCAGGCTTCGTCATCCCCCTATGCGCCACCATTCATCTATCAGGCAGTACACTGAAAATTGTAGCTTGCGCTCTGGCCCTGATGATCATGCAAGGCATGCCCCACGGACTTCCACTTTTCGCAGGTTTTATCTTCATGCTTGGCATCACCATGGTGGCTGCTCCGGGTGTTCCCGGCGGAGCCATCATGGCCTCACTGGGTATTCTGCAATCCATGCTGGGATTTGACGAGTCTGCCCAAGCGCTGATGATAGCACTCTACATCGCCATGGACAGCTTTGGAACAGCCTGTAATGTGACCGGCGACGGTGCCATAGCCCTCATCATTGACAAAACCATGAAAAGATAACAGGCTGGATTTGGGTATTCCAAGATAAATACCGATTTTTGCAGCTTACATATAAAACGATTATCGTCTTAAAAAATATTCATCATGAAGAAAGCACTCATTTCCGGTATCACGGGCCAGGATGGATCTTTTCTGGCCGAATTTCTGTTACTCAAAGGATACGAAGTACACGGTATCCTCCGCCGCTCTTCCTCCTTCAATACCGGACGCATCGAACATCTGTATTTCGACGAATGGGTACGTGACATGAAGCAAAAACGGCTCATCAACCTGCATTACGGTGACATGACGGACAGCAGTTCACTCATACGCATTATACAGCAAGTACAGCCTGACGAAATTTATAATCTGGCCGCACAAAGCCACGTAAAGGTATCGTTCGACGTTCCGGAATATACAGCTGAAACCGATGCAGTGGGCACACTGCGTATGCTTGAAGCCGTTCGCATATTAGGCATGGAGAAGAAAACCAAAATCTACCAGGCCTCTACATCCGAACTATTCGGCAAAGTACAGGAAATTCCACAGAAAGAGACGACCCCTTTCTACCCACGCAGCCCCTATGGAGTGGCCAAACAATACGGTTTCTGGATTACAAAAAATTACCGCGAAAGCTATGGTATGTTTGCCGTAAACGGTATCCTGTTCAACCACGAAAGCGAGCGGCGCGGCGAAACGTTCGTGACTCGCAAAATAACTCTAGCAGCCGCCCGTATCGCACAAGGCTTCCAAGACAAACTTTACTTGGGCAATCTGGACGCACGCCGGGACTGGGGGTACGCCAAAGATTACGTAGAGTGCATGTGGCTCATCTTGCAACACGATACTCCTGAGGACTTTGTCATTGCCACGGGTGAAATGCACACGGTGCGCGAGTTTGCCACCTTGGCTTTCCACGAAGCAGGTATTGAACTGCGCTGGGAAGGCGAAGGAGTCAATGAAAAAGGTATAGACGTAAAAAACGGCAGAGTACTGGTAGAGGTAGACCCGAAATATTTCCGTCCCGCCGAAGTAGAACAGTTACTGGGAGACCCAACCAAGGCAAGAAATCTGTTAGGATGGAATCCGCGCCAAACCAGCTTCGAGGAACTTGTACGCATTATGGCTGCCCATGACATGAAGTTCGTAAAGAAGCTACATCTTCGTTCACAGGAGCAGGACTGATAAAAACTGACAAGATATGGAAAAGAACGCCAAGATTTATGTAGCAGGACACCGGGGGCTGGTAGGTTCCGCCATCTGGAAGAACCTGCAAGAGAAAGGCTATACAAACCTGACAGGCCGTACCCATCAGGAACTTGACCTGTTGGACGCAGCGGCCGTCCGCCGTTTCTTTGACGACGAACAGCCGGAATACGTATTTCTCGCTGCAGCCTTCGTGGGAGGCATCATGGCCAACAGCATCTACCGTGCCGACTTCATCTACAAGAACCTCCAAATACAGCAAAACGTAATTGGCGAAAGTTTCCGCCACAACGTAAAGAAACTCCTCTTCCTGGGCAGCACCTGTATCTATCCCCGAGAAGCCGAACAGCCGATGAAGGAAAATGTACTGCTCACATCTCCACTGGAATATACCAACGAGCCGTATGCCATAGCCAAAATAGCGGGACTGAAGATGTGCGAAAGCTTCAACCTGCAATACGGAACCAATTACATTGCCGTAATGCCCACCAATCTTTACGGACCCAATGACAATTTTGATTTGGAGCGTAGCCATGTACTGCCGGCTATGATTCGGAAAATACACTTAGCCAACTGTCTCAAACGAGGTGATTGGAAGGCAGTGAGACACGATCTGGACTTACGCCCTGTGGAAGGTGTAGATGGAAACTGCTCCGAGGAGGATATTCTGAGAATCCTCGGCAAATATGGTATCAGTGGAGATGAAATCAAGCTTTGGGGAACAGGCACGCCACTCCGAGAATTTCTCTGGAGTGAAGAAATGGCCGACGCGAGTGTATTCGTCATGGAACATGTGGACTTTAAAGATACCTACACTGCTAACGACAAAGAAGTGCGCAACTGCCATATCAATATCGGTACTGGGAAGGAAATCAGCATTCGACAGCTGGCTGAACTGATTATAAAAACCGTTGGCTATCAAGGCAGGCTGACTTTCGACAGCAGCAAACCGGACGGTACCCTACGCAAACTGACAGATCCATCCAAACTCCATGCTTTAGGCTGGCATCATAAGATTGATATAGAAGAAGGCGTTAAACTCATGTACAACTGGTATCTAAAAGGATAGGAATATTCATTCCGCCTTTTCCTTATCGAATTTCTTCAGCATTCTATACACCTGGGGATGCAGAAAATAGCGGATGTCACGACCTTCGGAGAGAGCCTGCCGGATGAAGGTTGAACTGATTTCGAGTACGGGGGAAGAAACCAGACGCACCGTAGGCGGCAAGGAAGATGTATCTACAGGATAGCCGGGACGAGGATAGACCAGAATGGAATTCTCGGACAGCAGACGGTCAGAGCAATACCAACGGGAGAATGACTGCCAGTTGTCCGAGCCGATGATGAGGTGGAAGGTGTGCTGAGGATAAACTTCCTTCAGCTTGTCGAGAGTATGAATGGTGTATGAAGGCTGCGGCAGACGAAACTCGAAGTCGGAAGCACGAAACCGGGAATAGCCGGATATGGCTACACGAACCAGTTCCAGACGCAAGGCATCGGGCAGAAGTTTCTGCCCTTGCTTAAAGGGGTTACGGGGAGTAACCAGAAACCACAGCTCATCCAGCCCCTCGAACTCGCAGAGGTAGTTGGCAAGGGCCAGATGGCCTACGTGGATGGGATTAAAGGAACCGCTGAAGATACCGATGTTCATAAAATAATGTGGTAATATGCAAATACGATAATGGGCAAATGTGATAATGGGCAAAGGGCATCTGTCGCATTTGCGTCATCTGCGTGCCATACTTGCACCCCGCAAAGTATATCTCAACCCTTGCGGTGCAAGGAGCGCCAGGAAACATACACATTGTAGCCCGTAACCAGGGCGACAAGGAACATGCAAATGGCAAGTTCGTAGTCGGAATAGATGCAGTAACCCGCCGACAGGCCCAGGGCCAAGAGACAGAGCAGCGCATTGACAACCAGCAGGACCTTGTCCAGCTTCGGAGGATATGATGATCTCATGACTGCAAGAATTGAGTGATTACCTTCAGGGTTTCAGCCTTGGCCTTCTCCAAATCGTCGTTCACGATGACGATGTCGAACTTAGGAGCAAAAGAAAGCTCGTATGTGGCTTTGGCCACACGGTCTTCAATAACCTCAGGCGTATCGGTTCCACGCCCCACCAGGCGTTTGCGCAACTCTTCGACCGAAGGAGGCTGGATGAAAACAGAAAGAGCACGGTCTCCATAGAACTTCTTGATGTTGCAGCCGCCCACGACATCGACATCGAACACCACATTCTGACCGGCAGCAAGCTGCTTCTCAACCTGCGACTTCAGAGTGCCGTAAAAACGGTCGTGATAGACTTCCTCGTATTCCAGGAACTCACCGGCGGCGATGCGTCGACGAAACTCATCGGGCGAGAGGAAGAAGTACTCCACTCCATCACGCTCCGCTCCACGCGGAGGACGACTGGTGGCCGATATGGAAAAGGCCAAATTCAGGTTCTGTGTCAACAGATAGTTAATGATGGTCGACTTGCCCGAACCTGAGGGGGCGGAAAAAATAATCAGTTTAGCCACGGGAAAAATTATGAATTTAGAGTTCAATAAATTCAAATATCAGAGTTTTGAGTTCAGAAATCAGCACGCTGAAATCCGAAATCTTTTTACATTACATTCAGCACCTGTTCCTTAATCTGCTCCAGTTCGTCCTTCATCTGCACCACAATCTTCTGCATCTCGGCATGGTTGGACTTGCTGCCCAGGGTGTTGATTTCGCGCCCCATCTCTTGCGCGATGAAGCCCAGTTTCTTTCCCTGGCCGCTGCCGTTCTCCAGTGTACTGATAAAATACTTCAGATGGTTGGCGAGGCGCTGTTTCTCTTCGTTCACATCCAGCTTTTCGATGTAGTAGATGAGTTCTTGCTCCAAACGATTCTTGTCGTAATCCACACTGATGGTCTTCTCCAGCGCATCGACAATGCGTTCCTTGATTTTTCCTACCCGCTCCTTCTCATACGGTTCAACCGACTCAAGCAGGCGGGCGATATTGGCAATCTTCTCACGGAACTTCTTCTCGAGGGCAGCTCCTTCCTGCTTGCGGAAATCCACCAAATGGCCGATAGCCTCGCAGACAGCAGCCCGGGCAGTTGCCCACTCCTCCTCGCTCAGTTCGGTGCTTTCCGTCTTGGTCATCACATCCGGCATCCGCAACAAGGTAGCAAACCAGTCTTCGGGTTCGGGAATGCCGGTAGCAGCAGAGATGGCCTTGATGCGGTTATAGTAGGCACGAACCACATCCTCATTGATGGGGGTAGCCAACTGATCGGCATCTTTTTTCTCCACCCAAAGAGAGAAATCGACCTTACCACGTTCCAGCCGACCTGTAATCTCGTTACGAATTTCCATTTCTTTTTCCCGATATACGGGCGCAATGCGGGTGGAAAGATCCATAGCCTTGCTATTCAACGACTTTATCTCCACATTGATTTTCTTGTCGGGCAGCTCAACCGTAGCTTTGCCGTACCCCGTCATTGACTGTATCATATCGTTTTTCTATTAAGTTACTCAAGTTCCGGTTTTGACATTTTACTGGAAGTTAAGAAGTTATCACTTTGCTTTGCTCTGCTAGAAGTTAAAGCCGATAGTCTTACAAAAGGAAAAATTAGCAGTAACAGGTCTATTGGCCTTTAACTTCTAAGCCCGCCCTGGCGGAATCTCTCCCCCTTCGGGGGGGGGAGTTGGAGGGGGCCTCCTTCTAACTCCTCTAACTCCTTCAAGTTTGGCTCCGCCGATTTTCAATTCGGTAAAACTGAAACTTGAATTAAGTTACTATAAAAGACTTAAGCACCTGTGAGGTAAAATTCCACTTGTCAGTCTAGAAGTTATGCCAAACTTTTACAAGGGTCGATGAGTCGCAGAAATTCTCCATGTCACATTCTCCATTATTTCATCTATTGGTCCTACCCCCTCAGCCCGCCCAAGACGGGCGATAACACCTCCAGGCTTTCATGTTTTGGCAAAGCCTGAACTAGATATTACACCTGAATTCTTAAGTTTTGTGCAAAATTACGCCATTATTTTTAATACTGAAAATAATCACGTAAATTTGTCAGCTGAATTAAAGCTTGTAGAAGCTCCGAATATGAATGAGAAAAGGGGGATAAAGAGACTTAACGCCACCCCGTCCTTATTCTTCACATTCCGCTTCTGCCGGACAAACATTAAAGGGAAGATAATATGTCGTGCATTTTACATATCGAGACATCGACCACGGCCTGCTCAGTAGCCCTTAGCGAAGACTCGCAGGTGGTGTTCAAGAAAGAAGAATTGAACGGCCCGTCTCACGCCGTTTTGTTAGGAGTATTCGTTGATGAAGCACTCTCGTTTGCCGACAGCCACGCCATGCCGCTGGATGCGGTAGCCGTGAGCTGCGGACCGGGGTCGTACACTGGTCTGAGAATCGGGGTGTCAATGGCCAAAGGCGTATGCTATGGACGCAATCTGAAACTGATTGGCCTCCCCACGCTAAAGGTGCAGTGTGTACCGGTGCTGCTCTATCACGATGAGCTGCCTGACGACGCACTGCTTTGCCCCATGATAGATGCCCGACGCATGGAGGTGTATGCAGCCCTCTACGACCGTGCTCTGAAACCTGTGCGCGACATCGCTGCCGACATTGTGGACGAACACTCTTACCGCGAATTTCTGGATCAGCAGCCCGTCTACTTTTTCGGCGACGGAGCCACCAAGTGCAAAGAGAAGCTGACCCACCCCAACGCGCATTTCATTGACGGCATACGTCCGCTGGCAAGTATGATGATGCCACTGGCAGAAAAAGCCATAGCAGAAGGGAAGTTTGAGGACGTAGCCTATTTCGAACCTTTCTACCTGAAAGAATTCGTAGCCGGGAAACCGAAAAAAGTACTTTAAGATTTTCAGGATTCTGATTTCAGATTTGAAACCTCAGCATTGATGACGTGCAGGAATCAGAAACAAGGCATCTGAACTCTAAAATCCTACATTCCGAATGCTGAAATCATTAATCATAAATCATTGATTATGCAATATAACACCCAACAGAAAAAGATGCCGCTGCCCGAATACGGACGCAGCATCCAGAACATGGTAGACCATGCGCTGACCATTGAAGACCGTGCCGAACGCCAACGTTGTGCCAACACCATCGTCAACATCATGGGAGGAATGTTTCCTCACCTGCGCGATGTACCCGACTTCAAGCACAAACTGTGGGACCATCTGGCCATCATGTCCGATTTTAAACTGGACATTGACTATCCATTTGAGATTATCCGGAAAGATAATCTGGAAGTCAAACCGGAGCCGATTCCCTATCCCCGCACCCGCATCAAGTACCGTCACTACGGCCGCACGCTGGAGGTGCTGATAGAGAAAGCCTGTGAAATGCCCGAAGGCGACGAGAAGCAGAACCTGATAGCCCTGATTTGCAACCACATGAAGAAGGACTACATGGCGTGGAACAAAGACACGGTAGACGACAGCAAGATTGACGACGACCTGAGAGAACTGTCCGAAGGCAGACTACAGATGACGGAAGCCATTGTGAAGCTCATGAACGAACGGATTGAGCAAAACTGCCGTCCGAAACAGAACAACAACCCCAACAGAGGAGGAAAGAACAAGAAGAAATATTAAGTTGATGAGTTGGTGAATGGTTTTACCACTAACCACTCATTGCCAATCGTTAACCACTAACCACTACCAACATGGCATCATTCGTAATAGAAGGAGGACACAAACTGGCAGGGGAAATCTATCCCCAAGGGGCCAAGAACGAGGTATTGCAGATAATCTGTGCCACTCTGCTCACATCCGAACAGGTGACCGTGAGCAATGTGCCGGACATTCTGGACGTGAACAACCTGATAGAACTGATGAGAGAAATGGGAGTCAACGTGGAAAAAATAAACACGGACACCTATCGTTTCCAGGCAGCAACAGTAGACATGGACTACATCGGCAGCGATGCCTTCCTGAAAAAATGCGCCAGTCTGAGAGGCTCTGTCATGCTGGTGGGTCCGATGGTGGCACGATTCGGCAAGGCTCTGATTTCAAAACCCGGAGGCGACAAGATTGGCCGCCGCAGACTGGACACTCACTTCGTTGGCATCCAGAATCTGGGAGCAACAATGAACTTCGACGAAGAAAGAGGCGTGTACGAAATTACGGCCGACAAGCTGGAAGGCACCTACATGCTGCTGGATGAGGCCTCGGTAACAGGCACAGCCAACATCGTTATGGCAGCCGTTCTGGCCAAAGGCAGAACCACCATCTACAACGCCGCCTGCGAACCTTATGTGCAACAACTCTGCCGGATGCTGAACCGCATGGGAGCCAAGATTTCGGGAATCGCGTCGAACCTGTTGACCATTGAAGGGGTGGAAGGCTTGCACGGAACGGAACACACTGTACTGCCGGACATGATTGAAGTGGGTAGCTTTATCGGCATGGCAGCCATGACCCAAAGCGAACTGACCATCAAAAACGTGTCTCACGAAAACTTAGGCATTATCCCCGAAAGTTTCCGGAGGCTGGGCGTACGTCTGGAGCAACGGGGCGACGACATCTACGTGCCGGCACAGGAAACGTACGAAATAGAATCGTTCATAGACGGTTCCATCATGACCATTGCCGACGCGCCCTGGCCGGGACTGACACCCGACCTGTTGAGCGTAATGCTAGTAGTGGCCACGCAGGCCAAAGGCAGCGTGCTCATCCACCAGAAGATGTTCGAGAGCCGCCTGTTTTTCGTGGACAAGCTCATAGACATGGGAGCCCAAATCATCCTTTGCGACCCGCACCGTGCCGTGGTCATCGGCCACGACCACGGGTTCAAATTGAGAGGAGGCAACATGACGTCGCCGGACATCCGAGCCGGCATTGCTCTGCTCATAGCCGCCATGAGTGCAGACGGCATCAGCCGTATCCACAACATCGAACAGATTGACCGCGGGTATCAGAATATTGAAGGACGGCTCAACGCCATAGGGGCACGAATAACGAGAATATAAGTTTCGGTTTTACCCGAATTGTAAAACAGCGAAACCAAACTTACAGAAGTGAAAGAAGTTAGCAGAAGTTATCGCCTGCCCGACGGGTTCAGGAGTTAAAGGCCAATAGAACCTGAAACGGCAAATTTCTCTTTTTACGTTTCTATCGGCCTTAACTTCTATATCTTCTAAAGCATCCAGAAGAATATTAAAACCGGAACTTGAAAATATGATCAAACGGGAAGAAGTATATAAGATAGGTATATTCAACAAGCCGCATGGCATTCATGGCGAACTGCAGTTCACCTTCACCGACGACATCTTCGACCGAGTGGAGGCGGATTATGTCATTTGCCTGTTGGATGGCATTTTTGTACCCTTCTTCATCGAAGAATACCGTTTCCGCTCGGACACAACAGCTCTGATGAAACTGGAAGGGGTAGACACCACCGAGCGGGCGCGCATGTTCACCAACGTAGAAGTCTACTTTCCCCGTCAGGAAGTCGAAGAAGAGAGCAGGGACGGACTGACGTGGGACTACTTCGTGGGCTTTGACGTGTTCGACCTGCACAACAGGTACTTGGGTACTGTAACGGATATAGATACATCGACCCTCAACACCCTGCTAGTCATAGAAAAAGAAGGCATGGAACAACTGATTCCGGCCCAAGAGGCTTTTGTGACCGACATTGACGAGAACAGTCGCAAGCTGGTGATGGACCTGCCCGTAGGACTGCTGAGCCTGGAGGATGCGGAAGAAGTATAAAGGAAAAGGAAAGAAGCTATGGTACCGACAGGAAAAAATCTGAAACGAAGAAAACGGAAAGCCTTCTGGAAAGACATCAAGTTCAAATACAAGCTGACCATTATCAATGAGAACACACTGGAAGAGGTCGTAGGACTGCATGTGTCCAAACTGAACGGAATTTCAGTGCTGCTCTCCGCACTGACAGTGCTCTTTGCTGTGGCAGCAGCCATCATCACTTTCACCCCCCTGCGCAACTATCTGCCCGGCTACATGAATAGTGAGATACGTCAACAGGTGGTGGAGAACGCACTACTGGCCGACTCACTGCTGCAAGTCGTTCAACAGCAGGATTTGTATATTGTCAACGTGCAAGACATCCTCCGCGGCGAAATCAAGGCAGATACCGTGCGCTCCATGGACTCCCTCACCCTGATGCGAAAAGACTCGCTGATGGAACGAACCCGAAGGGAAGCCGAATTCCGCAAACAATATGAAGAAAACGAAAAATACAACCTGACCAACATCAGTGCGCGCACCGATGCCGACGGACGCATTTTCTACCGCCCCACCCGCGGCATGGTGTCGTCGGCATTCAATGCACAGACCGGACACTTAGGCACTGACATTGCCGCCAACCCGGGCGAAAGCATCCTGTCTACCTTGGACGGTACCGTCGTGTTGAGCACCTACACCGCAGAAACGGGCTACGTCATTGGGGTGCAGCACAACCAGGACTTCCTGTCTGTGTACAAGCACTGCGGCTCGCTGCTGAAGAAGGAGGGTGACACGGTGAAAGGCGGAGAAGCCATCGCACTGGTAGGCAACAGCGGTGAGCTGAGCACTGGGCCTCATCTTCACTTTGAACTGTGGCACAAAGGAAGGGCTGTGAATCCGGAACTGTTCATCGTATTTTAAAAACAGAATAAAGAAGCCAGAAACAACATCTGCTTGCTTCTGAAAACATAAATGTAACAACAATAACAATGAAGAAACTGATAGCCATACTCGGTTCTACCGGCTCCATCGGGACACAGGCCCTGCAAGTGATAGAGGAGCACCCCGACAAGTACGAAGCCTACGTGCTGACGGCCAATAACCGGGTGGACGAACTCATAGCCCAGGCACGCAAGTTCAAGCCTGAAGCTGTGGTGATAGCCAACAAATCGAAATACCCGCAACTGAAAGAAGCCCTGGCCGACCTTCCCATCAAAGTGTACGCCGGCGAGGAAGCGCTCTGCCAGATTGTGCAGGAGAAAGCCATCGACATTGTGCTCACAGCCATGGTGGGTTACGCCGGACTGCGCCCCACCATGAATGCCATCCGCGCCCGCAAAGCCATCGCCTTGGCCAACAAGGAAACCCTGGTAGTGGCCGGAGAACTGATCAATGCCCTGGCACGGGTGAACCGCACCCCCATCCTGCCCGTCGACTCGGAGCACTCGGCCGTATTCCAATGCCTGGCGGGAGAAGCGGGCAACGCCATCGAGAAGGTGATACTGACAGCCTCGGGAGGTCCCTTCCGCACCTTCAGCCACGAACAGTTGAAGACGGTAACCAAGGAACAGGCTCTGCGCCATCCCAACTGGGACATGGGTGCCAAGATTACCATCGACTCCGCCTCGATGATGAATAAGGGTTTTGAGGTGATAGAGGCCAAATGGCTGTTCGGCGTACGTCCGGACCAGATAGAAGTAGTGGTGCATCCGCAGTCGGTCATCCACTCGATGGTGCAGTTTGCCGACGGAGCCGTCAAGGCACAGCTGGGCATGCCGGACATGCGCCTGCCCATCCAGTACGCCTTCTCCTACCCCAACCGTCTGCAGGCCTCGTTTCCTCGTCTCGATTTCACCCGATGCACGGAACTGACTTTCGAGCAGCCGGACACCACCCGTTTCCGCAACCTGGCCTTGGCTTATGAAGCCCTCCATCGCGCGGGCAACATGCCCTGCATCGTCAATGCCGCCAACGAAGTTTGCGTGGCCGCCTTCCTGCACGACCGCATCTCCTTCCTCGGCATGAGTGACGTAATAGAAAAAACCATGGAACGGGTTTCCTTCATCAGCAAGCCTGCCTACGAAGACTACGTGGCCACAGACGCCGAAGCAAGGCGGGTGGCAGAAGAAATAATAAGAGGATGAGTTTATAAACTCAAGAATCTTAAAACAAAAAACTCATAAACTTAAAAACTTACAAACTCAGATTAAATGGAAACATTCTTGATTCGTGCCTTGCAACTCATCATGAGCCTTTCACTGCTCGTCGTCGTTCATGAGATGGGGCACTTCCTCTTCGCCCGCCTATTCAAAACGCGGGTCGAAAAGTTCTGCCTTTTCTTCGACCCCTGGTTCACACTGTTCAAATTCAAGCCCAAGAACAGTGAGACGGAATACGGCATCGGCTGGTTGCCCCTGGGCGGCTATGTCAAGATAGCCGGCATGATAGACGAGTCGATGGATACCGAACAGATGAAACAACCCGTACAGCCGTGGGAGTTCCGCGCCAAGCCGGCGTGGCAACGTCTGCTCATCATGGTGGGCGGCGTACTGTTCAACTTCCTGCTGGCCCTGTTCATCTACTCCATGATTCTCTTCACCTGGGGCGATTCCTATATCCCTGTACAGAAGGCACCACTCGGCATGGATTTCAACGAAACGATGCACGCAGTGGGTTTTCAGGACGGCGACGTACTGATTTCGGCCGACGGTGTACCCTTTGAACGCATGGGCGGCGACCTGCTGACTGCTCTGGTGGACGCCCGCCAGGTGACCGTGCTGCGCGACGGCCAGGAAGCTTCGGTCTACATTCCCGAGGATATGATGGACCGCCTGCTGGCAGACAGCACCCGTTTTGCCGACTTCCGCTACCCGTTCGTCATTGACAGCATCGTGGCCGGACGCCCGGCCGCACTGGCCGGACTGCAACCGGGCGACAGCATCACCCAACTGGACGGGCGCAACATTGCCTACTTTGACTTCAAGGAAGAGATGCTGAACCGCAAGAAAGACGGACAGGCACCGCACGACATCCGCCTGACCTATGTACGCAACGGTGTCACCGACACCCTCAGTCTGACCACCGACTCACTTTACGAAATCGGTATCACGGCCGACATGCGCACCGCCCGTCTGCTGCCCGTCGTGACAAAGGAATATTCATTCTTCTCCTCCTTCCCTGCCGGCGTGACACTGGGTGTGAATACCCTGAAAGGCTACGTAAGCCAGATGAAATACCTCTTCTCCAAGGAAGGAGCCAAGCAGTTGGGAGGTTTCGGCACTATTGGCAGCATCTTCCCAGCCACATGGGACTGGCACCAGTTCTGGTACATGACAGCTTTTCTCAGCATCATCCTGGCTTTCATGAACATCCTGCCCATCCCGGCCCTGGACGGCGGTCATGTGCTGTTCCTGCTCTACGAGATTGTGGCACGCCGCAAGCCCAGCGACAAATTCATGGAGCGCGCGCAGATGGTGGGCATGTTCCTGCTCTTTGCCCTGCTTCTTTGGGCCAACTTCAACGATGTACTGCGGTTCCTCTTCTAAGTAATCCGCATAACTGACATTCAAGCACGGATAACACGGTTTTTCAAGGATTCCCGTTTTGAATCCGACCGCGTTGTCCGTGCCTGCCTCTCCACCTTAAATTGACAAAGGCGAACCGACAAAAGAACTGGAATAAACCCGTTCTGATGCCCGGACGTTCCTCTGACAGGCATAAACCTGATTACCATGAAACGCTATACACATCCCGTCCGCCTATTCCTGCTACTGCTGGCATTTTTCCTGGCGCCCCACCCGAACAGTCTGTCGGCCGCGCCTATCACTTTCAAGCCTCTGGCTACTTCATCCAGTCTGCCAACCAACGAAGTGCGCAACCTCTATCAGGACAGCGAAGGCTATATCTGGATTTCAACCTATAACGGTCTGCTCCGTTTCGACGGCTACTCTACAGTAGTTTACCGCCCTGACGGAAAGGACAAGGAGCGCAACATTGACGGTTTTGTGAACATTGTGGCCGAAGACCGCGAACACCGGTTATGGATAGGCACCAACAGCGGACTGTACGTACTCGACAAGCGGCTGGGAACACTGGAAAAGATTGTATCGCCCCTGCTGCAAGTAAGCTACATCGAAGCCATTGCCTGCACCGATAGCGGAGAAGTCTGGGTAGGAAGCAACAAAGGAATTTTCCGCCGCAAGGCCGGAAGCGTTTCTTTTGAACCATGCGGTCTGCTGGTGAACGGTGTCCAGACCACCCGCTACGATGTAAAGTCCATTCTTGAAGACCGGAACGGGCACATCTGGATTGGCACCTGGGAACAGGGTCTGTTGCGCTATGACCCGAAGAAGGACCAGTTTTACACCTACCGCAACATTAACCCTTCCCAGTCCGCCCACACCCTGTTTCAAGACAATCGGGGCAACATCTGGATAGGCACCTGGCGCTACGGACTGGCACGTCTGGAGAATCCCTACGACACGGAGCACTACCGGCTCAGGTACTATACACACCAGCCGGACAACCCGCGAAGCCTGTGCGACAACATTATTTACGCCATTGACCAAGACCCTAATACCGGCAAGCTGTGGATAGGCTCGCGCAGCGGACTGAGCATTCTGGAGTCGGAAGAAGGCGAAGGCACCTTCAGCAACTACCTGCCCGGGAAGAGCACGGGCACCCTGCCTTTCAACGAGGTAGATGCCTTACTGGCCAGCCGCGACGGACTGATGTGGGTAGGCATGCTGGGAGGAGGAGTCTATACGGTCAACACCCGGAAGAAACTGTTCGACTACGATCCCATCGCTCCCCTGCTCCGACGTTTCCCCACCAGCTCCATCCGCAGTGCCTACCCGTCAGGCAAACATTCCATGTACATGGGAATAATGGGCTACGGACTGGTGGAGTATGACGCCGAACGACAGAGCATCGTCCACTACAAGGAACATCCCGCCTTTGCCCACCTGCCCTACATCTCCACCGTGAACGACATCATCCGCCTGAAAGACGGCAGCTACTGTTTTGCCACCTGGGACAATGGTATATGGATGTACGACGGACAGAAAGCCCGTTCCATCAATCCGCAGACTCACCCCGCCCTGACCGATGTCTGCATCTATTCCCTGCACGAAGATGGGAAAGGCAACCTATGGATAGGTACACGCAACGGACTCTGCCTGATGGATACCAAGGGCAAACTCCTGCAAATAGACCAGCGCTGCTCCAACGAAAGACAGGCCTGGCCACAGGTTCCCGTTTTCAAGATTGTAGAAGACGGACAGGGAGACATCTGGGTGGCCACCCCCAACAATGGCATCTGGCGCTTCACGCCACAAGAAAGCGGACACTATTCCGGCAAGATGTATGACTCCAATCACGACAATTCACAGTCTGTAGGTGCCATGACACTCTGCGTAGACAGCCAAAACCGCATCTGGGCAGGCACCAACGGCAACGGACTGGACTTGTACGACCCGGATACAGACCGCTTTGTATCCGTCTTCGACAACTGTTTCGAAGCGGGCGATGTGGTGTTCTCCATGCTGGAGGACAACGACAATACCCTTTGGCTGACCACCAACTCACAGATGTACCACATCGACGCGGCCAATCTCCGAGAAGCCCGCATATCCACCTACACCATGGAAGAAGGGCTGCAAGACCCTATTTTCAACCGCAATGCCTGTTTCAAGGACCAGGAAGGCAAGCTCTACTTCGGCGGCACACACGGACTGAACAGCTTCTACCCGCAAGACATCGGCCACGACAACGCCTCCTACCCGACCGTACTCACCGACCTGAGGATTTATGACACCTCCATTCGCAGCCTCAGCCTCGAAGAGCAGAACACCCTGCTGGATGCTCCGCTGGACTATGCCAGCCAACTGGTACTGCCTTACGACCAGAATAATTTCAGCCTTGACTTCTCCATCCTGAACTACATCAACCCGAACCTGAACAAATATCAGTACCGCTTGGAAGGATACGACACCGAATGGATTTCGACCAATGCCCTCCGTCATTTTGCCTACTACAACAATCTGCCGGCAGGCGACTACACCTTCAAGGTACGCGGAGCAACCCCCAACGGCGTATGGTCGGAACAGGAACGTGTGCTCCGCATCAGCATTCTGCCACCGCCCTGGCTTTCGTGGTGGGCCTACTGTCTGTACATAGTCCTCGCTGCGACCCTTGCCGGCCTTCTTTACCGGACCATACGCAAACGAATCCGGATGCAGCGCGCCATCGAACTGGGCAACCTGCAACGGCAGAAGCTGGAAGAAATCAACCACGCCAAGCTCCAGTTCTTTACCAACATCACTCACGAGCTGCTCACTCCGCTGTCCATCATCTCGGCCTCGGTCGACGAACTGAAGATGCAGCATCCCGACCTGTCCCTGCGCCTGCGCAGCATCTCGGACAACACCCTGCGCCTGGTGCGCCTCATCCAGCAGATACTGGAGTTCCGCAAGGTGGAGAACGGCAAACAGCAGCTGCGTGTGTCGCGGGGCAACCTCACCCGCTTCCTGCGCCACTCGGCCAATGCCTTTACACCGCTCATCCGCAAGAAACGCCTGCACATCGTCATCGAAGGAGACGGGACAGAGGCCGAAGGCTATTTTGACCCCGACAAGCTGGACAAGATTGTGTACAACCTGTTGTCCAACGCCGCCAAATATACCCAGGAGGGAAACGTCATCACCCTGCGCCAGCAGTACGACCCCGAGGAAGAAAAGTTCACCTTCAGCGTCAACAACCCGGGCGAGGTGATTCCCGCCGGCAAGCTGGCCCACCTGTTCGAACGCTTCTACGAGGGCGAATACCGCAAGTTCCACACCATAGGGACGGGCATCGGCCTGTCGCTGACCAAAGACCTGGTGACACTGCACCACGGCACCATCAGCGTGAACAGCGATGCCGAGACGGGAAACACCTTCACCGTCTCGCTGCCCGTAGGCCGCGGAGCCTATACCGACGAAGAGACCGACCCGGAGGCCGCAGTCCCCAACGACGCCGCAGACGCCCCGGCGGAAAGCGGCGAGTTCCTGCCGCCTGAGCCGGGCTGCCTGCCCGCCGTGGAGAGCGGCGACCGCCAGCGGCCCGCCATCCTGATTGTAGAGGACAACGAAGAACTGCGCGAAGCCATGCACCGCCTGCTGGGCAGCTGCTACCAAGTATCCGCAGCACCGGACGGGACTACCGCCCTGAAAATACTGGAGATGGAGCCTACCGACCTGGTGGTGTCCGACGTGATGATGCCGGGCATGGACGGCATGGAGCTGTGCCGCCGCATCAAGACCCGGTTCGGAAGCGCCCACATCCCCGTCATTCTGCTGACGGCACGCACCGGCAACCAGGACCGCGTGGAAGGATACGGCGCCGGAGCCGACGGCTACATCTGCAAGCCGCTGGACTTCGCCGTACTGATAGCCAAGATAGAGAACCTGCTGAAAAAGCGCGGACAGGCCGCCGTGGACGCCCGCCGCAAGCTGGTGTTCGAGGCCAAGGAAATCAGCTACACGCCGGACGACGAGCAGTTCCTGAAGAAGGCCATGGAGTGTGTGAACGCCCACCTGGACGAACAGGACTTCGACCTGGGCAAGTTCGTGTCGGCCATGGGCATGGCCCGCTCCACCCTGAACGACAAGCTGAAGCAGCTGACCGGACTGACGCCCCTGGCCTTCATCTCCAACGTCCGCCTGCAAGCCGCTTTCCGCCTGCTGGAAGAGAACAGGAAGATACGCATCAACGACCTCGCCTTCAAGGTGGGATTCAACGACCCCAAGTACTTCACCCTCTGCTTCCGCAAGAAGTTCGGCATCTCGCCCAAAGAATACCTGGCACAGAAGGAGGGGAAGACGGAGACGGAAGACGGTGCATGAAACGGCGACATTCCTCCCTGAAAACGCCTCCCCCCCCCTCAAAAGAATGCCGGAAAAGGATGAAAAAGCAACGATTCATCCTTTTTCGGTATTTATTCACCCTCTTCATTCCTCAAGATTGATAGTTTTGCAGCACATTCTTTTTGTTTAATCTTAAATTATCAAACGTATGAGCTGTAAGATTTTAGCTTCTGACAAAGCGTTTGCATTCCTTACACTGCAGCTTTGTCTTTTCCTCCTTCCCGCGAAGGTACATGCCATTCCGCAACAATCGTCCACCTACCACGTATCGGGTGTCGTGAAAGATGCCTCGGGCGAAAGCATCATCGGCGCCAGCGTACTGGAGAAAGGAACAACCAACGGTATCATTACTGACATCGACGGCAAATTCACCCTGACCGTCAACCCCAACGCCACGCTGGTCATTTCGTTCATCGGATATGCCAGCCAGGAGTTCACCATCGACCGCAACAACATGCAACTGAACGTTGTCCTGAAAGAAGACAGCAAGATGATTGACGAAGTGGTGGTAGTGGGCTACGGCGTACAGAAGAAAGAGAACCTGACGGGTTCGGTGGCCGCCGTCAACTTCAACGATGTGGCCAACATGCCCGTGGCCAACACGGCCAACATGCTGCAAGGCCGCCTGCCGGGCGTGATGCTGACCGGCAACGGTGCGCAGGCCGGTAAGGACAATCCCGAAATCCGCGTGCGCGGTGTCGGCACCCTGGGCGACGCCAGCAAGAACAACCCCATGGTGCTGATTGACGGTGTGGAAAGCTCCATCAGCCAGATTTCCGAACTGGCCGCCGAAGACATCGAGAGCGTGTCCGTACTGAAGGACGCCGCCTCGGGAGCCATCTACGGCGTGCGTGCAGCCAACGGCGTCATCCTCATCACCACCAAGCGCGGCAGCGAACAGAAACCCACCATCAGCTACTCGGGAAGCATCGCCCTGCAACAGGCCACCATCCTGCCCGACTACGTGAATTCCTACGAATGGCCAAGATGTACAACGAATGCCAGCCCGGCAAGGCCTATACGGACGAGATGCTCCAGAAACTGCAGAACGGCTCGGACCCCGACCACTTTGCCAACACCAACTGGGCGGAAGAGATGTTCCGCACCGCACCCATGCACCAGCACCACCTGTCCGTAACGGGCGGCAGCCAGAACGTGCACTACATGATTTCGACCCAGTACTTCAAGCAGGAAGGTATCCTGAAGAACACCGCCAACCAGCGCTTCAACTTCCGCTCGAACGTAGACGCACAGCTGGGCATCGTCAAGATAGGCCTGAACCTCTCCGGCAGCCGCCAGAGCATTGACGAGCCCACCACCAGCGTGACGGGCGAAGGCCTGATGCGCTACCTCACGTGGTTCACCCGCCCCACCGTACCCGTTCAATACTCCAACGGCCACTACGGCTACGTGGACGGCAACTCCGCCATCGGCCAGTCGGTGTTCAAGAACCCCATCTACGCCATGAACAACGGCTACAAGGACAACAAGAACTACCGCTTCGACGGCAAGTTCTTCGGTGAGATAGACATCGTGAAGGGACTGAAGTTCCGCTCCAGCCTGGCCTACAAGTTCTACATGAACGACGTGACCACCTTCAACCCGCGCAGCGACGCCCGCTACAACGCCGAGGGCGAAGAACTGGCACCGGCCGGCACGCAGAACACCCTCACCGACTATCACTACCTGGAGACCAGCTACATCAACGAAAACATCCTGACCTACAACGCCACCTTCGGCAACCACGAAATCGGCGTCCTGCTGGGTCACTCCATACAGGGCACCCGCTGGGACAAGAACGAGGCCAGCAAGCAGGGATTCCCCACGGACAACATCTACGAGATGGACGGCGGCACGCAGAACGACAAGGTGACAGGCTCGGCCGAGGAAACCGCCCTGCAATCCTTCTTCGGACGCATCAACTACAACTACGGCGGCCGCTACCTGTTCGAGATGAACATCCGCCGCGACGGTTCCTCGCGCATGCCGCAGGCCAACCGCTACGCCACCTTCCCCTCATTCTCGGGTGCCTGGCTCATCTCCAACGAGAGCTTCATGCAGGACATCAACTGGCTCAGCTCGCTGAAGCTGCGCGCCAGCTGGGGTAAGCTGGGTAACCAGGAGATTGGCAACTACGCCTACGCCTCCACCCTCTCGGCACAGGGCAGCTACTACTTCGGCGACACGAAGTACGTGGGCATGAAGACATCCAAGATTGCCAACGAGAACATCAAGTGGGAAACGACCACCATCACCGACTTCGGCATCGACGCCTCGTTCTGGCAGAACCGCATCAACATCGTGTTCGACTGGTATGACAAGACCACATCCGACATCCTGCTGCAACTGCCCATGCCGGGCATCTTCCTGGGCTCGCTCGGCGCTCCCTACCAGAACGCCGGCAAGGTGCGCAACCGCGGCTGGGAATTTGCAGCCAACTACTACGACCAGAAGGGCGACTGGAGCTGGCAGGCAGGCTTCTCGCTGGCAGGCGTGAAGAACGAAATCCTCGACATGCAGGGCCTGGAAAGCATCAGCAACAACACCATCAACCGCGAAGGCGAAGCCATCGGCTCGTACTACGGACTGAAAGCCGTAGGCATCTACCGTACGGAGGCCGACCTGAACCGCGTCAACGCCAAAGGACAGACCATCACACAGAACGGACAGAAGCCTCAGCTGGGCGACATCATGTACGAAGACTTCAACAACGACGGCGACATCACCGACGCCGACCGCCAGGTCATCGGCAACCCGTTCCCCGAGCTGCAATACTCCTTCAACCTGGGATTCAGCTACAAGAACTTCGACGTGACGACCTTCTGGCAGGGCATCGCCGGACTCGACCGCTTCAACTGGGACGAGACCACCATCTCCAACGGCGGCAACAAGAGCTCGCGCTGGCTGGACCGCTGGTCGGCAGAGAACCCCAACGGCAGCATGCCACGCATGGGCGGCGAAATCAACAACCGCTACTCGTCCTTCTGGCTGACCAAGGGCGACTACCTGCGCCTGAAGAACATAGAAATAGGCTACACCTTCAAGAAGGAAGCCTGGATGAGCAAAATCGGCGTGCAGAGCCTGCGCCTCTACCTGGCCGGCACCAACCTGCTCACCTTCACCTCGCTGAAGGACTACGACCCCGAAAAGCAGAGCAGCGACATGCGCAACGACGTACACCCCAACACGAAGACCTATTCATTTGGTATCAATGTCAAATTCTAAAAAACATCCGAACATTATGAAACTCATCAACAAATACATCAGCCTGGCACTGCTGTCCGGCGCCCTGAGCACCTCCTGCTCCGACAGCTTCCTGCAAAAGGACTCACTGACCGAATCATCGTCGACGACCTTCTGGCAGACGCCAAACGACGCCATGATGGCGCTGGCCGCCTGCTACGACGCCCTCCAGAACAACCAGCTCTACAACTCGGACCAATACACCTTCGGGCCGCTGTACATGGAGTGCATCAGCGACAACGGCGGACACTTCAACTGGAACGGCTGGATTGAAGGCTACGACGTGGCCATGGGCATACACAACCCCAGCTCCTGGGTGTTCAGCGACTACTGGAAAGCCAACTACGAAGTCATCAGCCGCTGCAACACGCTGATTGCCAACATTGACCGCGTAGAGCTGAGCGACGCCGAAAAGGCACGCTACAAGGCCGAGGCCATCGTGCTCCGCGCCCTGACCTACACCAACCTGACCATGACCTACCAGGACGTGCCCTACCTCACCGAACCCCTGACCCTGGAGAACCCCAGCCGCGAGAAGAGCAAACGCGCCGACATTGTGAACAGCGTCATTGCCGACCTGAAGGAGCAGGTGAAGAACCTGCCCGAAACGGCCGACCTGGGACGACTGACCCGCGGAGCCGGATACGCCATCCTCGGCCGTCTGGCCCTCTACAACGAGAAGTGGGACGAAGCCATCAGCGCCTACCGCGAGGTGATGAAGCTGGGCTACAGCCTGCACCCGAAGTATAGCGAACTGTTCACCCTGGCCGGACAGACCTCGCCCGAGATTGTCTTCTCCGTGCGCTACGAAGGACCGGGGCTGAGCGAAGGAGCCTCGTTCAACGCCCACTGGAACACGCCGGGCGAGTTCATCAACGGCACCATCGACCTGGCCGACGACTATTACCTGACCGACGGCAAGAAGACCACCGACACCAACTACGGCGTGATGGAGAACGGCAAGCTGAACGTCAGCAAGCCCAACGCCGCCCACTGGGAAAACCGCGACCCGCGCCTCTATGCCACCCTCTTCGTGCCCGGCATGTACTGGAACGGCAAGGGCGGCGAAGGAGCCTGGTACGGAGGAGCCGCAGCCTCCCTCTCCACCGTCTACGTGATGAAATACTTCGACCCCACAGACACCAGCAACTCCTGGGACAACGGACAGGACTTCTACGTGGTGCGCTATGCCGAAGTGCTGCTCTCGCTGGCCGAAGCGCTGGTGCAGAAGGGCGGATATGACGAAGCCGAAGTGCGCGGACTCATCAACCAGATACGCCAACGCAGCGACGTGAACATGCCGAAGGTGGAAGACGTGGAAGGCACCGGCCTCAGCAAGGAAGCCCTGCTGGAGGTCATCAAGCACGAACGCCGCGTGGAGCTGGCCTTCGAGGGACTGCGCCTGTTCGACGTCTACCGCTGGAAGATGCTGGACAAGGCCGTGGCCAACATCGAGAAGGAGCGCACCACGCTGGGACTGGCCTACGAAGCACGCCAGTACAACGGCGAACGCGACTACGTGTGGCCCATCCCGACATCCGAACTCGACTCCAACAAACTGCTGGAGCAGCACGAACTTTGGAAATAGACCTTTTCAGTTAGCAATAGGGTAACCGAAGGATGGCCGGG
>NZ_CASFWU010000038.1 GCF_949298305.1 uncultured Bacteroides sp.
GGTCGTCGCCGTCTTCGAGAGCCCCGCCGCTTCCTGAAAGGGAGGTCGGCGGGGCTTCTTTTTGTGTATGCCTCGGTCGCCTTTTTGTTTATGTCCCGATTGCCTTTCTGTTTATGCCTTAAAAATCTTCTGTCTATACCTTATATATCTTTTGAATCTGCCTTTGCCGGCTTTTTGTACATACCTTATTCGTACGTTCCTGGCCCTCTGATACAGATACAGATTCTGTTTTATCTGATGTTTCTCTGTTGTATTTTCCAGGGAAACACGGTTTGTTTTGAAACGTATGTGTTACGTCGCTCCCTTTTCTCTTCTTTTTCCTTCTTTCCCTCATTTTTTTACTGAGAATGTTTGTGATTTCAACTGAAGTCCTTATATTTGCGGTGTATTAATATACTAATACACCGCACTTCTCATACAGGATACTTGCCGGGTCGTTTTCAGGCCTGTGCTCCGGCTTTCCGGATGGGGGGCGGCTCATAAACTTATTACTTATGATACAAGTTGAGAATATTTCGTTTGGTTATCGGCGGGGCAAGAAGGAAGTCCTGCACGATTTTTCGGCTTCGTTGGAGCAGGGCAAGGTCTATGGCCTGCTGGGTAAGAACGGGGCGGGCAAGTCTACCTTGCTCTATCTGATGAGCGGACTGCTTACGCCCAAGCAGGGGCGGGTGCTTTTCCGCTCGATTGATGTGCGGCGCCGATTGCCTGCCACGTTGCAGGACATGTTTCTGGTGCCCGAAGAGTTTGAACTGCCGTCGGTGTCGCTGACGGACTACATCGAGCTGAACGCGCCTTTCTATCCCCGCTTCAGCAAGGAGGACATGGTGCGTTACCTCTATCTGTTCGAGATGGACTTGGACACCCACCTGGGCGCTCTCTCCATGGGGCAGAAGAAGAAGGTGTTCATGAGCTTCGCGCTGGCCACCAACACCTCGCTGCTGCTGATGGACGAGCCTACCAACGGGCTGGACATTCCGGGCAAGAGCCAGTTCCGCAAGTTCATTGCCTCGGGCATGTCGGACGAGAAGACCATCGTCATTTCCACCCACCAGGTGCGCGACGTGGACCGTGTGCTGGACCACGTGCTGATTATGGACAACAGCCGCATGCTGCTGGACGCTTCGGTGGCCGACGTGTGCGCCCGGTTCCTTTTCGTAGAGAGCGACGACCGCGAGCTGGCCCGCGAGGCCGTCTATACCCTGCCCTCCGTTCAGGGCAACCTGCTGATGCTGCCCAACCCGGACGGCATGGAGACCGAGATTAATCTGGAGCTGCTTTTCGGCGCCACCCTGGCCGAGCCCGAAAAGATGGCCGCAATGTTTCACCCTCAAAGCGAACAAGCCCTATGATACGTGACACTTTCTTCAACTTTCGCCGTTTCGCCAGCCTGTGCCGCAAGGGACTGGTGGAGAACTGGAAGTCCACGCTGCTGCGCTTCCTCATGATTTATGGCATTATGACGGTGCTCTTTCTTTGGATGGGATATTTCAGCTATGTGCATGCTGACTACTATTCTCCTTATTGGGAACATAGGGACCCGATGTGGGATGCTGCGCTGGGCATTTTCGTCTACGGCTTCTTCCTGGCCGGCCTGCTGAGCGCTTCGTTCACCTTTTCGGCCATGAAGAGCAAGGTGGGCCGCCTGACGGTGCTGATGCAGCCCGCCACCCAGTTCGAGAAGTTCATGGTCCGCTGGCTGGCCTATACGCTGGGCTTTGTACTGGTCTATGTGATAGCCTTCAAGCTGGCCGACTGCACGCGGGTGCTGGTCTACGCCTCGGCCTATCCCAAGATTGAAGAAATCGGCCTCATGCCCTGGAGCCACTTCCAGACCTGGGGCGTCTTCCAGGAGTGCAGGGACGCTTTTGTGCTGATTACTTTCTACTGCTTTGCCCAGTCCCTGTTCGTCTTGGGCAGTGCCGTATGGCCGAAGAACTCGTTCGTAAAGACCTGCGCCGCCATTGTGGTAATCGGGATGGCCTACACGGTGGCGGGTGTCATGCTGGGCAAGGTGCTCTTTTTCAACCGGTATCTCACCGAACACGGCAGCATCTTTGCCAGCGAGGACCTGGTGAAGAACGGAGCCCTCATCCTCTTCAGCCTGATGGCCCTCTTCAACTGGACGCTGGCCTACCACCGCTTCAAGGAGTCTGAAATCATCAACCGCTGGTAAACCATGAATTTCAAGGAAAGCAAGGCCATCTACCTGCAAATAGCGGACCGCATCTGCGACGAGATACTGCTCGGGCAGTATGACGAGGACGGGCGTATCCCTTCCGTCAGGGAATATGCGGCCGTGGTGGAGGTCAACGCCAATACGGCGATGCGCTCTTACGACTACCTGCAGTCGCAGGGCATCATCTACAACAAGCGCGGCATCGGCTATTTCGTGTCGCCGGGCGCCTGCGGACTGATTCTCTCGATGCGCCGGGACTACTTCCTGAAGGAAGAGGCCGACTACTTCTTCAAACAGCTCCATACGCTGGGCATTGCTCCCGACGAGCTTGCTGCCATGTACCAGGACTTTATCAAGAACAAAAACAAGGAAAACAAGCTATGAAACGTACAACATATATCATGATGGGAATGCTGCTGGCCGGACTGTTGGCCGTGGCCGGCACGCTATTCTATCTTTCCACCGTCTCGGTGGACGCCACAAACAGGTTTGTGGAAATAGGGGGCGAACGCAAGACGGTTCAACTGCCCGCGTGCAGGGTGGTTCACCTGATGTATGCAGATGTCCGCAAGGATGCCCCGATTTACGACTTCAGCAACCTGCTGCTGGACATCGCTCCCGCCGATACGGCTGCGGGCAGCCTGTCCTACCGCTCCGGCCTGGACCGCTTCCTGACGATGGAGACCGTGGCCGACACGCTCCGCCTCGTCTTCCGCCAGCCCGACGAACAGGCCGATGTCTACGACGAGCCGTACAGATGGCTGTCAAAGCAGTCGGGAAATATGCAGATGGCCCTGCCCGAAACGGTGCAGGAAGTCGTGGCGGACTACTATGCGATGCCGGTCATCTTCAAAGGCTTCCGCCGCGATTCGCTGTCGGTGAACGTAGGGCAGGGAATGGCCGTTCTGGAAGACTGCCAACTGAACTCCCTCTTTGCCGTCGGCTCCTCGCTGCACTTCAAGAGCGGGGCGGTGAAGAACCTGCACCTGGACCTGGACCGTGTTCGGAACTGGCAGGTAGATGCCTGGGCGTTCGACATCGACACGGAGTACCTCACGGGCACCAGTCCCAGCTGCAACCTGGCCAAGGGAGAATGCCGCCGGCTGGTCTGGCTGCCTAAGACCGACTCGTCCATTCTCGATATCCGCCTGAACGAGCCGGCGGAAATAGTGGTGAAAGAATAGGGCGGCTTCCGGCCGCAGAGGGCGGTGACGATGCCGGAGCGTTGTCCCCGCCCTCCCCATCCGGGAAGGCCGGAAGGAGGGGCGTGAACCAAGGCACCGCTTCCCTTTAGGCACGGATAATATGGAAAGACACGGAGAAAGAAGAAACGCAATCCGTGAACTTCCGTGTGACCCGTGCCCGAGGATAGCAGGATATGTCAGTTGCCGATGGTTTTTTTGACGCACTTTCACATCGCTTCGCGCTTTCTGCGGCGGTGAATCCCTCCCTTACATTTTGACACTTTGACTTTTCCAATGCGCTGCAATCTTTTGTTTCGGCCTTTTCTCCGGCTAGCTCTGAAAAACGGAAACGGAATGATACAATCGGCTGCCAGACTGGCGGATAGCGAAATCCTAACATTTGAAATAGCGAAAAATGCGCCTCTTCTTGTACTGAAATGCCCTCTTCCCGCTTCTTCAAAGCCGGTTTGAAGGGTGAGAACCCCCCTTGGAGGAGGCCGGGACTGTATTTTTCGGCGCCCAGTCCAACCATTGAGCGTGCTGCAAGCAAGCATGGTGGACGGACGGAGCTTGCATGGTGGACGGACGGAGCTTGCATGGTGGATGGACGATGCTTGCATGGTGGATGCCCTGAACGCCCCGAAAGCCTCCCTCCCGCCTCTGTTTTGCATACGTTGCAGGGTGCAGTTGTCGGCAGTTTGCCTATTTAGGAATCGTTTTGCAATCGGCATTCCGTTTTTTCCGGCAGTCCGATGGCCGCGCACTCGTTGGGGTGCATGTAAAAGAAAAACCGCCAACCCACTTGAGTGAATCGACGGTTTTTATAAGCAAGGCTGTTTTTTGCGTGATCCGCTTGGGGCTCGAACCCAAGACCCCAACATTAAAAGTGTTGTGCTCTACCTGCTGAGCTAGCGAATCAAACCTTATTGCTGTTAAGCGGTTGCAAAGATACGGACATTTATTGAATTTGCAAGGCTTTGGATGAAAAAAAATGATTATTCTTCATTTTTTTCTTCTTTCGACGGCTCCGGAGGGGTCTCGGTGGTGTTCGGAAGCTCTCTGTTGATGATGAAACGCTGGTAGTAGGAGAGCATCAGCGTGGTGAGCGGGAGGGCGATAATCATGCCCAGCATTCCCATGAGCGACCCCCACACGGAGAGCGAGAGCAGTATGATGGCCGGGTTCAGCCCCGTAATCTTGCCCATGATGCGGGGGACGATGAAGCCGTCCTGAATGGCTTGTACCACTGCAAATACGGCGAGGGCCGAAGCCAGAATAATCCAGAAGTTGCCTCCCGTATCGGCCGCTTTCAGGATGGCCAGGACGATGGTGGGGATGAAACCGATAATCTGGAGGTAGGGGACCAGGTTCAGCGCACCGATGAAGAGGCCCAGGCCGATGGCCAGGGGAAAGTCGATGATGAGGAAGCCGATGCTGAAGAGGATTCCTACGCACAAGGCCACCAGCGCCTGTCCGCGGAAGTATCTGTTCATGCCCTCTTTCACGTCGTTCATCAGGCCCACCATGAAGCCGCGGTATTTCTGGGGTACGAGCATGGGCCATCCGGCCGAGATGCTTTCATAGTCCAGCAGGATGAATACGATGTATAGCAGGATGATGAAGAAGGTAAAGATGCCGAACAGGACGTTGACCGACTGCGACAGCAGGGTCCATACGCGTGGCAGGGTCTCTTTTACGGCGGCCAGCAGTTCTTCCTTGTCGAAGAGCTGGGACACGGTTTGTGCGTCGAAGTTGTCGCGCAGGAATTTGGACAACTGCTCGGGAATATTCCCGCCGGTTGCGTCCGTTGAGAAGTATTGTATCAACAGGTCTTTGACGCGTCCGAACTCTTCTACCATCGGCGGTACCAGCAGGAAGAAGGCGGCTGTGCCTATCAGCGTGAGGGTGAGCAGGGCGCAGGTGATGGAGAGAACCCGGTTTTTGAGGCGCAGCCTGTACTGGAAGAAGGTGACCAGCGGATAGATGAGGTAGGCCACCAGCCATGCAATGAAGAAGGGCAGCAGTACGTCGCTGAGCCGTTGGAGCAGCAGCAGGATGCCCAGGATGACGGCACCTAGAATGACGCCGCGGATGAAGCTGTCAAAAGTGATTTTCTTGCGTTCCATATCCGGGTACTATTGTTTTTTTTCGTTCTGTTTCTCCTTTTCCAGGGCTCGCAGGTAGCATTCCCGGCACAGGGGTTCGTATTCGGCCGTTTCGCCCAGCATCACCTGGCGGTCGTTCTTCACCGTGCGGTGCGAGAAGGTGGCCAGCTGGCCGCACTTCACGCAGATGGCGTGTACCTTGGACACCTCGTCGGCAATGGCGCAGAGTCCCGGCATGGGGCCGAAGGGGATGCCGCGGAAGTCCATGTCCAGGCCGGCCACGATGACCCGTATGCCGTTGTCGGCCAACTGGCGGCAGACGTCTACCAGGCCGGCGTCAAAGAACTGGGCTTCGTCAATGCCTACCACGTCGACCTCGGAAGCGAACAGCAGGATGCTGGCCGAAGAGTCGATGGGGGTGGAAGCGATGGTGTGCCCTGCGTGAGACACGACATCGGCCTCGGAGTAGCGGGTGTCTATGGACGGCTTGAATATTTCTACCCGCTGGCGGGCAAATTGGGCGCGCTTCAGACGCCGTATCAGTTCTTCCGTCTTGCCGGAGAACATGGAGCCGCAAATCACTTCGATGCGTCCTCCGCGTTTGGTCTCCTGTATGTGGTCTTCGGAGAATAATACCATGTAAGCTGAGTTTTGATTAAGTTCATAAAAAAGGTTCCGGAATTGTGGACGGTCGGTTGCCTGTCCGCAGCCATCCGTCCGTCCCCTGCATCATGCCGTGCGGCCTGGCTCGCTGCAATCGGCTTGCCCGCTGGTGCGGAGGGCCTTTCGACGGACAGCTGCGCGGCCCGGCTGCCCCGTGTGCGCCAGCTTTCTGCGCTGTCTGTACAGCCCCGGCGGACATTTCCGAAAAACATCGGATTTTCTGCGCAAAAGTAACACTTTTGTCGGCTTCCTGATATTTTTTCATTATTTATTTCTACATTTGTAGCGACAACCCCCTTGTCTGCGCTTAGGCGCGAGGCGGAAGGGAAAGCGTAAAATCGTTGTAGAATATGCAGACTTTATTGAGCGATATAGAACTTGACATTCAGGAACTGCAGTGCCTGTTGCAGGGCATGGCTGCCGACGGCAATCCCGCTTTGCGGAAGGTGGCCCGTCGCAACATCAGGCAGATGCAGGAACGGCTGGCTGCGCTGGACCGCATGCTGGCCGAGGAGGATGTGGAGCCGGCTCCTGCTCCTGCAGCGGGGCGTCCGGCACCCGTTCCCGATTTGCCCCGGCCGCTTGCCGAGCCTGTATGTGCCGTGTCCGACCAGCCCCAGCCGGCCGAGGTCGCTGTACCACCCGTGGCCGAGGCCCCCGTCGCCCCCGTGCGGCCGTTGCCGGAAGCCGCTCCGGGTTCGCCCATCCTGGCCGAACGCATCCGTCTGTCGCGCGACTTGCGCCATGCCATCAGCCTGAACGATTCGTTCCGTTTTGCCCGCGAGCTCTTTGGGGGCGATGCAGCCCGGATGAATGCCGTGCTGGAACGCATAGGCCGGGCGCCTTCACTGGAGGCTGCGCTGGACATTTATGCGGCGGAGGCGCAGCCTGACGAGGGAAACGAAGCTGCGGCCGACTTTGAGGAACTGCTAAAGAAATATTTCAGCTAAAATAGAGGAATCAGATTATGGGAATGCTGTATGTGGTGCCTACGCCCGTGGGCAATCTGGAAGACATGACTTTCCGCGCTGTGCGCATCCTGAAGGAAGCCGACCTGGTCCTGGCTGAAGATACCCGTACGTCAGGATTGCTGCTGAAACACTTCGAAATCAAGAACGCGATGCAATCTCATCACAAATTCAATGAACATAAAACGCTCGAAAGTGTTATTAATAGATTGAAGGGGGGAGAAACCATTGCATTGGTGTCGGACGCGGGAACTCCCGGCATTTCCGACCCCGGCTTCCTGATTGTGCGCGAATGCGTGCGCAACGGGATTGAGGTGCAGTGCCTGCCCGGCCCCACGGCCTTTGTGCCCGCCCTGGTCGATTCGGGCCTGCCCGACGAGCGTTTCTGTTTTGAAGGTTTCCTGCCGCAGAAAAAGGGGCGGATGACACGGCTGAACGCACTGGCCGGCGAGTGCCGCACGATGGTGTTCTACGAGTCGCCCTACCGGCTGCTGAAGACACTGGCCCAGTTTGCCGAAGTGTTTGGCGCAGAGCGGCAGGCCTCTGTCTCGCGCGAGATATCGAAGTTGCACGAGGAGACGGTGAGAGGCACGCTGGCCGAGCTGGTGGAGCACTTTACAGCCAACGAGCCTCGTGGCGAAATTGTGATTGTAGTAGCAGGAATAGACGATAAATAAAACTTCATTAACCCAACGTAAAACAAAGATTATGAAAAAGCTAACACTACTGATGGTATGCGCGGCCGTAATGGCTTCGTGTGACAGCTTCAACGGCGGAAACAAGGACCGGCTGAAAGCGGAAAACGACTCTCTCTTGATGGAACTGAGCCAACGCAATGCGGAATTGGACGAAATGATGGGTACTTTCAATGATATTTCCGAGGGCTTCCGGCAGATTAATGAAGCCGAAAACCGTGTGGACTTGCAGCGGGGCGCTGTGGCCGAAGGTTCGCTGACCGCACGGCAGCAGATTACGGCCGACATTGAGTTTATCCGCAAGCAGATGGAGGAAAACAAAGAGCAGATAGCCAAACTGGAATCCATGCTGAAGAGCAGCAAGAACAACTCGGCGCAGCTGAAGAGGGCGGTTGAGTCGTTGACGCAGGAACTGGTGGCCAAAACGATGCGCATCGAGGAACTGCAGGCCGAACTGGCTTCCAAGAACATCCGCATCCAGGAGCTGGACGCCGCTGTGACGGGGCTGACAGCCGACAAGGAAACACTGACCGCCGAGAACGAAGCCAAGTCGAAGACCGTGGCCGAGCAGGACAAGGCGCTCAATGCGGCCTGGTTCGTATTTGGCACGAAGAAGGAACTGAAGGACCAGAAAATCCTGACCAATACGGGACTCTTCAAGAAAGGCGAAGTGATGCAGGATGCCGACATCAACAAGGATTACTTTACCCAGGTGGACATCCGCACTACGAAGGAAATCAAGCTCTACTCCAAGGATGCCGAGATTCTGACCACGCATCCTTCAGGCTCCTATTCGATGGAAAAGGACGACAAGTCACAGCTCACCCTGAAGATTACGAACCCGAAGGACTTCTGGAGTGTATCCAAGTATCTGGTTATCCAAGTGAAGTAAATATATCTTGTTTATATATTACGTAGGCTGACCGTAGACGCAGGTTTCTGCCGGCCCGGACAATGGCCGGTGGAAATCTGCGTTCTGTTTTCGCCTGCTTATCCCCCTCCTACATGCAGGTCATGGCGTACAAGAATCTCTTTTTTGATTTGGACGATACCTTGTGGGCTTTCTCGCAGAATGCCCGCGATACCTTCGAGGAGATGTACCGCAAGTATCGTTACGACCGTTTTTTTTCTTCCTTCGCCCACTTTTACGCGCTCTATACCCGTCGCAACAAGGAACTGTGGGACGAATATGGAGGCGGACGGATTACGAAAGATGAACTCAACCGGCAACGTTTCCTCTATCCGCTGGAGGCCGTGGGCGCTGCGGACGAAGCCCTGGCCGGAGCATTTTCGGCCGACTTCTTTGCGGTGATACCGACGCGGAGCGGTGTGATGCCCCATGCCCGCGAGACGCTGGAGTATCTCTGTTCGCGCTATAACCTGTACATCTTGTCCAACGGCTTCAGGGAATTGCAGTACCGCAAAATGTGTGCGGCGGGCATAGACCGCTACTTCCGGAAGATAGTTCTCTCGGAAGACATCGGCATCTTGAAGCCCCGTCCAGAGATTTTCTACTTTGCGCTCTCGGCCACGCAGTCCGAAGCGCACGAGTCGCTGATGATAGGCGACAGCTGGGAGAACGATGTGGCGGGTGCGGCTGGGGTGGGTATCGGCCAGGTGTACTACGACCTGGCGGGTGACGGGAAATTCCCTTTCAAGCCTACTTACCGGATAACGGATTTGCTGGAACTGACGCATCTGCTGTAAAAGAAGTGAAGGGGCAGGCGCCTCGCTCCGTGTCCGGCTCGTTGTTGCGTGTTCCGTGGGGCCTGTCTGCCATTCAATAGAATTGAGATTATTTGAACCTTATAAAAGTATAACTTTCTTATGGAAACATTGCTTCCTTTCGCTCTGCTTTGTTTTACGTCATTCTTCACCCTGACCAATCCGCTGGGCACTATGCCTGTCTTTCTGACCATGACCCGCGGCATGACGGACAAGGAACGGCAGGCCGTGGTGTCGCGTGCCACACTGGTGGCCTTCATCACCATCATGGTCTTCACCTTTGCGGGCCAGTTCCTCTTCATGTTTTTCGGCATTTCCACCAATGGTTTCCGCATAGCGGGCGGCTTCATCATTTTCAAGATTGGCTTTGACATGCTTCAGGCACGCTATACGCCCATGAAGCTGAAGGACGAGGAAATCAAGACCTATGCCAACGACATCTCCATCACACCGCTGGGCATTCCCATGCTCTGCGGGCCGGGTGCCATAGCCAATGCCATCGTGCTGATGCAGGATGCGCACACGATTGAGATGAAGGGCATCCTGATAGGCATGATTGCGTTCATCTACCTGCTTACGTTCTTCATTCTGCGTGCCTCTACCCGGCTGGTCAATGTGTTGGGTGAGACGGGCAACAACGTGATGATGCGTCTGATGGGACTTATCCTGATGGTCATTGCCGTGGAGTGCTTTGTGGGCGGTGCCAAGCCTATTCTGGTGGAAATACTGAAGGAAGGCATGAAGTAGCTCGCCTTCCCTTGTTGTGCCGGGGCATGCCTGGCAGGCAGCGCTGTATCTTTGGGCGTACGAAGTGGCGTGTAACGTTGCAGGTTTGTATGGTTCATCCTGCTGTGTGACACGCTGTTCCGCATTCTGGAGAACATCGGCTTCTTGTCTGGGCATGCCCTTTGTGCGCCATTGGGATGGGGCCGGTTGCCCGTCAGACGGTAAAATACTTCCAAATCACGGACTGTGGCAAAAAAACATGCCATAAATAAGTTGTCGTTTTCTTTTTTTTTCTACATTTGCCAAACAATTACGACAAACTATTAAAACATCTTATTATAATGGACGACCTCAAGAAAATAGCGAATTCTTTCGCAGAGGAGTATTGTAACGATGCAATTTACCCTTCCCATTTATTCAAAGCTGTACTTCACAAGAGTGCCGGTCTGGTTCATTTTATAGAGAGTGAACTGGACAAGGACTATTATTATCTGCAGGAGTGGGCAGACGTACAGATGCAGCTCTCTCCGCGTGCCGCAAAGCCGCAAAGAGACCTGGAGTACTCCAAGGAAGCCAAGGCGGTGATGGAAGAGGCCGAAGTATATCAGGAGAAATTCGGCCTGTCCGAGTGCGAGCCGGTCTGTATTCTGGCTTCGCTGGTTACTCCCGGTGTAGGCTTTACGTTTGAACAGCTCAAAACCCTGCCGTTGACGGCCTCCGAGATTCAGGAGAAAATGGGAACCGCTGCCGGAAGGGCAAACGCCGGCGAGACTGGAGCCAGAGCCGGACAAAGTCCGGTGGGCGGCGGCAAAGGCCTGGTGGGCAAATATTGCATAGACAAGATAGAAGAGGCGCGTGCCGGAAAGATGGCGTCTGTTGTCGGCTTTGAAAATGAGATTTCGGTAATCTTTGAGATATTGGGTCGCAAAACCAAATCCAACCTGCTGATAACGGGCGAGTCGGGTGTGGGAAAGACTTCGCTGGTGAACGCCTTCGTCAAGCAGCTGTGCGACGGACACGTCCCCTCATTCTTGAACAATGCGTCAGCCTATGAGCTGGATTTGGCCGGCATCGGTGCAGACGCCTCCTACAAAGGCGAGCTGGAAGACCGCTTCAAGAACCTGTTGCGCGAAATCAAGGAACAGCCAAACACCATTTTGATTATAGAATCTATAGACAAACTGTTTGACAAGCAGGGCAGCCTATACGGAGCTTCGACCATCCTGAAGCAGGAACTGGGTAAAGGGAACCTGCTGTTGCTCTGCACTTCGTCTGTAGACGGATATACCAAGAACATAGAAACCGACAAAGAGTTTGTCACCAAACTGGAGAAAATAACGCTCGAAGAGCCTAATGCCGATTTGTGCCTCCGCATACTGAAGGGGGCGCTGGGCGCTTACTCCGAGTACCATCAGCTGACGGTGGACGAACCGGTGATGGTGGACGCCATCCGGCTGGCCAAACGCTACCTGACGGAAAAGGCGCTGCCCGATTCGGCCTTTGACCTGATAGACCGCACCATGGCGCTGGTAAAGACCATGAACGATATGTCTGCCGGCGATATTGCCGAACTGCAAGGCGAACTGGCCGGCCTGGCGGCAGAAATCGGTGTGAAGGACGACGCGCAGGTGATGACCGAACTGGAGTGGCTGCACTACAAATTGGTGAACCAGATCAGCTGCATTCTGATGGCCCGTCTGGACGCTGACGTAGACTTCAGCAAGATAGCCACCGCCCGCGAACGGGCTGACTACTTGCAGAAGGTACTGGAGCAATTGGCCGCGATGTGCCAGCCGAAACGTACGGCATTGGACAGCTCGGACTTGTTTGCCGTAGTGGCCAAGCAGACTGGCATCCCCTTGGGAAAGGTGCAGTCGAAAGAGCGAGACCGTCTTATCAATGCCGAGGCTACGTTGAAGAAGCGGGTCGTAGGTCAGGACCACGCCGTGAAGATAGTGCTCGATGCCGTGTTTGAATCCCGCTCGGGACTGAACAAGAAAGGTCAGCCCATGGGCTCGTTCTTCTTCCTGGGACCGACCGGTACCGGTAAGACCGAATTGTCCAAGGCTTTGGCGGCCTTCCTGTTCGAGGACGAGTCTGCTCTCATTCGCTTTGATATGTCCGAGTTCAAGGAGGAGCATTCGGTGGCTCTGCTCTACGGAGCGCCTCCGGGCTACGTAGGCTATGAAGAAGGTGGTCTGCTGGTGAACAAGATCCGCCAGAAACCTTACTCCGTGGTGCTGTTCGACGAGATTGAGAAAGCCCACAAGTCGGTGTTCGACCTTTTCCTCCAGATATTGGACGAAGGCAAGCTGCACGACCGCCTGGGCCGTGTGGGCGATTTCTCAAACGCGCTGATTCTGTTTACATCCAATATCGGCAGCCAGTTCATCGTCGATTCGTTCAACAAGGGAGCAATTCCCCAGAACAATGACCTGATGGACATCATGCAGAACTACTTCCGTCCCGAGTTCCTGGGCCGTCTGACGGAGATTGTGCCGTTCTCGCCCATTACGGAAGAGACCGTTACCCGTATCTTCGACATACACCTGAAGGGACTGCTCAAGTTGCTGGAAGAACAGGACATCAAGCTCAGCATCAGCCAGGAAGTGAAACGCGACATCGCCATGATGGGGTTCAACCCGCAATACGGTGCGCGTCCGGTCATCGGCATCATCCGCAAGGAACTCAGACATCCGTTGTCCAAACTGATTATTTCCGGAAAGGTGAAGTCGGGCGATACGGTGGAAGTACGCATGAAGGACGGCAAGCCGGAGTTCGTGACGCTCTGAGAAAAGATATAAATTTAAAAATAAATAATAACCCTAAAAACCAATAGATTTATGGCAATGAAAGAGAATTTCATCTCGATGGCTCCAGATGAAGAATCCAATGCGAAGGTCACCCCGATTGACAACAACAAGACGCTGATGATTGACCAGTACACGTCAAATGTCGAACCGGGCAATCCGGAACTGGTGGAGGATATCCAGACCATCAACGATGCGTTTGCACACTTCAAACCGTCTGTTGAGGTAGATTTTGTAGACGAAGAAGGCGGCTCGGTTAACGAGGTGCTTCATTTCAGCGAGCTTCGCGACTTCGAGGCTCAGGGCGGAAAAGGCAAGCTGGTTGAAAACAGCCAGTTCCTGTCGGGTGTCAAGAAGAAGATAGACACCAGTGCCAAGATTCGCAAGAGCATTGAGCAGAACAGAAAGCTGAGAGACATCCTGAAGGACAGTACTGCTAAGGAAGAATTGAAGGAAATGTTGCAGGCTATGCTGGAGGAATTGGAAAATAATAAATAACCGCTAAATCAATAAATGTTATGGCAGAAGCAGAATTACAAAAAAGCAATACGGCTTCGCAGGGTGCCGGCGAAGCAAAGCAATCACAACAACCGGCCAAGGGAAAAGATGTGTCCCAATTGTTGTCTTCGTTCGGCGGTTTCAATGCCATCCGTGGCTTTATGCCGGATGCTGATAATCTGAATCCCGCCCGTAAGGCAGCCAAGGCTGTATTCTTGTCCGACAAACGGTTTCAGGACAAACGTGAGAATCTGATTAATGATATCAAAGGTTGGCTGGAAATCTTGAACGAAGGACACGAAAGTGCTACCGAATTCGTAGATGCCTGCAAGGCCAAGGAAGAAAAATATACGAAAGTGCTCAGCCAGGGTGTTACCGATGCGCTCTATGCGACTGCCAATCTGGAGCGCTCTTACCGCGCATTGGACAGTTTCTTCAAGACTGCCAATACGGACAAGGTGAAGAACTTGCGTATCATCAACGTTTACAAGGATGACATTGCCGACAGTGATTCGGGTTTTGCACAGGAAGTGGACGCCTTGCTGCGCAACGGTTTTGACCGCTTGAGCCTGAAGGACTGCTACAGCCTGATGGTGGTTCCCGGTAATGTGTTCCAGGATAAACCGACTCTGTTGCAGTGGGCCAAGATTGCTTTCAAGTACAAAGTGATGCTGATTACAGACCATGCAGACGAATATTCGTTTGATGACCTGTTCTCCAACACGGAAGGCTATCGTGACAGTGATATCGAGTTGCAGAACGTAATTATGACTGCCAATTGGCTGGTAGGACGTGACTCTGAGAAACTTTCTGAGGATGAGAAAGACAGCCCTGCATTCTATATTTGCAGTTCTGCTGCTTTGGCCGGAAAACTGTACGATGAAAGTGCTAACATGGCACAAGGTGCCGGTGGCAAAAAGTACGGAACCTTGGACGGCGTGAAGGGTGTGAAGTTGGACTTGTTGAAGTCTGAAATCGCTGCATTGATGGACAATCAGGTAATTCCGATGGTTTATTCCGAGGGCCGTGTCATGGCTTTCAACAACACTACTCTCTACAACGGTGACAACACCGCCATGAAGGAATATCCCATTGTCCGCGTGTTCGACTGGGTGAAGAAAGTTCTGATGAACTATGTGCATGAAGTGGCTCTTGAGAACTGGGATCCCTACAACTCTCCCAAGAATCTGAAAGCTAAAATCCAGTCGTTCTTGAACGACTATAAAGGTTATGGCAACCTGTTCCAGAACTATGAAATCAAGGAACCCACACAGGATCCGGTAACTAAACGCATCACATGCGACATCAGTCTGACCCCGTTCTATTCGGCAAAGAACTTTATCATTAAAGTTTCGGCAGACAAGAAAGATAAAGATGCTCAAATGGCATAAAATAAAACAATTAACAAAAACTAAAACGTAAAATTTATGGCAAAGACACCAGTAAAATTAGAAGTTGATGGCTATAAGGAACGCGAAGTCATGATGGTTAAGTATGAATTTGACCAGGCGACTGACGTTGAGGGACAAATGTCGGGTATTCCCCGCGGTGGTAAAATCAATATCCGGGTGAAGGCTCACAATTCCGGTACTCCCGATTTGTTGGCATGGATGGTTGAGCGTAACTTGCCGAAGAACGGTGTAATCACTTTCCTGGAGACAAAGACCGGTAAGGTTATGAAGACTATCAAATTTACCAATGGATATTGTGTGAACTTCGAGGAGAAATGGGAAGACAAGCAGGGACATTTCGAGGAAATCGAAATCACTTGTCAGAAGATTGAATTCGAGTCTGTCGTCTTTGAGAATGATTGGGCTTAAGTTTATCATGGAATGTCTAATTTAAAACAACTGAAAACAATATGGCAGAAAATATAACACCCGTACAATTATCAGTAAATGGTTTCGAGACTCGCGAAGTCATGATGATTGACTATACATTCTCACAGACTACTGACCGTGAAGGACAAATCTCCGGTATCCCCAGAGGCGGCCGCATCGACATCCGCGTGAAAGCTATGAACGACGGTAACAACCAACTGTTGCAGTGGATGTTGTCTCCCAATGACCCCCGTGACATCAAAATTACTTTCTTCAATACCATCGACGGTTCTACAATGAAGGAACTGGAAGGTGTCGCATGTTATTGCGTGCACTACCTGGAAAAATGGGAAGATGGAGAAGAGCACTTTGAACAGCTGCAGATCGTTTGCCAGGAACTGAAGAACGGTCCTGTTGACTTCCAGAATCCTTGGAAATAAGTTCGTGCCTTTGTACGGACTCATCCGTTTATCTCCCCGGCAAACAGAATTCTCCGTTTGCCGGGGAAAATATATCTTTTTTCCAGCATGAACCAAAACAACTGTCATGTCCTTATCTGCGCGTTTATATATAGGAGATAACCTTTCCTCCAACTATACCAAAGAATATCAGGTGACCCAGTGTGAAGTTAAGGTGGCGAGGAACCATAACTTGTACAGGCCCGACGGCAATCCCAGATGCAGCGTAGCCAATATTTCGCTCATAGCTCCCGATAAAGATGACCTGGAATTGTTTCAATGGTACATAGACCAGACTTCCTTGTCGGGCAAGATTGTGGTGGACCTGACCAACCAGTCTGCCAAATATGACATAACAGAAAGAACTTTCAAGTTTGAGGAAGCGGAATGTTTCTCCATTGCTGAAGTGTACGACATCAACGGGACGAACCGTCATCTGTTGAAGTTGGGGATTATGATGAAGGTGGTGGAGATTGATGAAATCCCGTTCCAGTGAACGGACATCCAAATGGAGAACGATGACATGAGAAACATTTCTAACTACATCAAGGCTACTCTCTTTTTCAACGATATTACAGACCCGACGGTAACTGTCAAAAGAGAACAATGCTTTACGCTCCAACAATTCGACTACGAATGTTCCAGAATGCGTAATGCGATGGGTATGCCTTACGGCCCCACGCAGATGACTGTTTTGCGCTTTTCCATCAAGTCGTTGCCCGACGGCTGCCAGAAGGAGTTTTACAGACGACTGAGCGGATATTCCACTTCAAGCTTCTCGATTGTATTCAATGCAACTTTCAAGACAGGCGAGAACCTTGAATGTGTATTGGGCGATTACGACAGTGCTATGGTTGTCACCGGCTTTGTAATCGATATTGACGAATCCTTTGATACGGCAAATACGCCCGCAGCGAGCCTCCCGAATGGCGGTGGGCAGCAGGAAGCAGATTTGATGACGACCCGCATCGGGGTCTTGTTGCACTCCATTGCCTACATTGGCAACAACAACTACAAGAAGACTCTGTACATCAACTATTAACCAAACACAGCAACGTACTAAATGAAAAATAAATTCTCTCTGGTATTCAACGCGGTAACGGAAACTACAGGAACCGCCGGGACAAGTATGCCAAAGCCCGAGGTTAAGTTGGAATACAATGACAATGGCGGAAGAGTGTGCGTAGCCCATTTGGGCGACATCGTCTGCAATCTTATCTTGTGTGAATTCAATTATGTCAAAGAGATTTATAGGCCGGGCGCGTTACGGTTCAAGGTAGAACTGGACTGGGAATCGGACAATGCCCCGCAAATGTCTACCATTTACAGTACGTTTGGCGGCAGGAGTGTCATGTTGACGAATAATGAGTTCCATATAGCGGACAATTATTATGTCTTTGACATCCAGTTGGAGAAGCTGCGGACTTCCAGCAACTCGATGTACATTCAGGACATTCTTGCCAACAGCTCGGTTTGGCCGGACAAACTTCCTCCTGAGATTAAGATTGAGGGGCTTCTTGTGCAGAATCCCCGCTTCCTGACTTACGAATCCAACGGGACATCCGAGCAGAAGCAAGAAGAGAAGGGTGACCAGAGCGGAGATCAGGAGCAGAAGGAAGAGACTACAAATGCGGAAGCGGCGAATCAGACCCTGAAGCAGGAAGGCTCCTCCAAGGTGGAATACATCCAGCCCTATCTGGTGCAATACAACGAGAGCTTCTTCGATTTTCTGGTCAGGATCACCAACCGCTGCGGTGAATTCTTCTATTACGAAAACGGGAAATTCCACATCGGCTGGGAAAAGTCTGATCCGGTGTCCATTGACGATTACGTTTCGTTCAGGTTTGCACAGGGACAGACTTCCGCCTGGAAAGAAAGTTCGCTGGCGGAGACTCACAAAGACTATGTGCAGGACAAGGATTTGAGCACATCGGGGGGAGCGGTTATGAAGAAGGACTCCGACCTGGCTTCCGACGAGAACCTGGCCTGCATTCCTCCCAAGAGTGAATATACCAGCTGGAGCGATTTTGCCTTGTTCCCCGGCACGTTCCTGATTACGCTGACTTCTGAAATGTTGAACCAGAAGGACGTCTTCAGCATGGTGGACTACGCCGCCTGGAAAATCATGTTTTCCGGAGGTATGAACAACCTGTCGGCAAAGGCCAACGACGGTTATGAGACGAAGAACTTCACCGGGCCTTACCAAGACGAGCGGCAGGTGGGTGACGGCGACAACGCCAAAATCTATCTGTACAGTTCAAAGCCCAACACCTCGGACTCCATAGCCTACAACCTGAATTTCTACACCAACATCCGGAAGGGCATTGAAAAAGCCGAACGCTCGCGCATCCACATCGAGCTGGGCAATCATTTTTGTCAGGTTTCGCTGGGCAGCGTCATCCGGCTGGAGAATGAAAGCGAGCGTTACATTGTCGTAAAGATAGAAAGCAGTATCAACAGCAGTTCCGGCCAGTCGGTCGAGGCACTCGACATCGAGGCCATCCCTTACTCCGAGGACGCTACGGTCTATCCTCCCTCGGCCCGTGTCTCTCTTTTCCGTCCGGCCAATGCCCAGCGGGCGGTTGTCACTTCCAACGAAGACCCGCTGAAGATGAACCGCATCCGGGTGCGCTATCCGTGGCAGGCCGCTACGGACGACCCCACGCCGTGGATACGGATTGCCCTGCCCATGGCGTCCGACGGCTGCGGTTTCAGCTTCCTGCCCAATATAGGCGACGAGGCCATTGTCAACTTCGAGAACGGAAACATCGAGCGTCCCTACGTGGAGGGCATGCTCTTCTCGGGACAGAAACAGCCTGCCCGTACCCACCTGAGGGCCACTTCCCGCTCCATCACTTCGGCCAACGGGCATTCCATCATCTTTTCCGATCCCCCCAGCTCGTCTAATTTCTTCAAGAGCCTTTCTCCCGCCATGGCCACCATCACCGGCTTCTGTCCGGGTGTGATGACAGGTTCCATCCCCGAATCGGACCTGAACAAGGCCATGGGCGGCATTGAACTCACCGATGAGTTCGGCTTCTATTCCATCAGCATGTCTTCAGACCGCCGTGCCATCTCCATCAATTCGCCATTGGGTGCTGTCAGCATGAACGCCTTTACGGGCATTACCATTTCGGCCCCCAACGGGAACATCAAGATTGCGGGAAAGAACATCGACATCGTGGCGGGCAACAACCTGAGCATCACTTCCGGTACCAACCGGACGCCTTTCTGGCCGTTCTATGAAAAAGGTCAGAACGGAAAAGGTGCTATAGACAGAATTATACAAGAAGCAACGGCTTTTGCAGGCAGGTTTGCCATTGTGGACATGAACCTGATGCGTACAATCATGGAGTCTTTCCTCCGTCCCGTGGGCGGCACTCTGCTTATCAAGTCCAACCGCTATTTGTGCATGGAGGCCGGAAAGGGAAAAGCGAATATCTGGGGACGTGCATATATTCAGAGTCGTTGGGGTTCAACAGCCCTCAGTGCGGGGGGTAACCTGGTTCCATTCGGATTGTCGAAATTTTTGGATCTAAAAGATGTGGAGTATAATGTAAACGATAAAGTATATCAAGATATAAAAAAGATTTCAGATGCTTTAAAGTTTGTGGAATGTGATTACCATGAGAAAGTTGTCAGGTGTGAAAAAAATAAAAAAGAATATGCTAACTGTTTGACGCAAGAAAACAAAACGCGCTTAAAAAATTTAAAAGAAATTGCTGATATATTTAATGCGGCAAAAAATAATCAAGGATATCAGGATGTCGAATTATCCGAAGATGTTCAAAGTAAAGAAAACGATTTGACAACTATAGAAACCGTGAATAATTTAGGCCAGATATTTTATTATAGTGCTACACAAATTTGTTATGATACTTATTGGAATCAGCTTTCCCAAAAAAATATAGATTCATTGAATACATATAGAACTGATGTCGAGGAAATATTAGACTTGATTAATCTCTATAAAGCTACAGATTATTCCTATCCGGGGCGTGATGTTGCTGCTTCTATGAAGCTGAAAAGAAAACTTATGTTTAAAGCGCTTAAAGATATCGTGAAAAAATATTGCTTGGATAATAATTTGGGGATTAAACTACCTGATGGCGAACCGGGAGATTACACTACAGAAAAATGGAATGCTTATGTGAATGGCATTCGTGTCGGTGAAACAACTGACCGTTCAAAGGCTTTGGTGAATAAAATAGTCTCTTGGGGAAATTATGTTCTGAATATAGGATTCCAACCCTTTCAAGGCTTTTTAGATCAGTACGCCTGGAGCAAAACGGATGAGGGCGACATCCTCTTTGCTCCCCAAAAAGGGGTTGTCCTGAATTTTAAAGATAAAACCCTGCATGATTATACCGGGGCTTACGATGAGAATGCTAAACTTAACGATTTGAAGAACCTTCTAAAAGGCATTGAGTAGCATGGATATCTTGGCTGAACAATTTGCAAACTGGCAATCCGCTTTGGAAGATTTCCAGAAGAATGTGGAAAAGAAGCTGGATGAGATTCGCAACTGCAAGAGCGAAGTCCAGCGGATGAAGGACGAACTGAAAACCCAAATCGGGTTGGGACGTTACATCCGCGACGACAGTCGGGTGATTATTTCCGCGCCCGAAATCATCATCGGCAATGTCGACAGGAACGGAGTGATGTGTGGTAACTATTCGCACGTGGTCATCCGCGGCAGCAACATCAACCTGGACGGTGTCGGCGCCGGAGCCGGTGGAGTGGGCAGCATCGTGAGCCGCGCGGCCAGCATCCGCCAGATAGCGGTGGACCCGGGCATAGACGGCGTGGAGAATGTGGTGAAGGATGTTTCCGAAATCGTTTCGCAAGCCCATGGCATCACGTTGCGCGCCGACAGCGCACAGGGCACTTTCCCCACCGGTGCTGCGGCGGGTGGCGGCATTACGCTCTCCACCGACCAATACATCGCCCTCGACGCCACCCTGGCCTGCGACACGCTGAAGACGACACTGGAAAATCAGGAGAAAGGGCTGAAGACACAGGTCAGCGACCTGAAGCAGGCGGCCAACGACGCCAAGTCGGAAGTGTCCAAGCTCGTCTCGCAGATGAACGACCTGGTGGCCAAGGACACGATGAACGGCAGCGCTACAGACACCCGCACCAACTTCATGGACATAGACGAGCTGCACCAGGAGTTCGAACAACTGACGTTTACTCTCTACGGTGCCATGACGCACTATTTCGACACCCTTTCGCGCCTGGCCGAGAGTAACCGCCAGCTGGAGGACATCAAGGAGCAGAAGGACGCCGTTGGCAAGCGGGCATCCGGCTACAAGGACAAGTCCACCGGAACCTTCATCTCCCTCCGGTCGGAAAGCCTCGGCCTCGTATCCACCGACGGCGAGGGCAACCTGCGCACCAACGACGGCGCGGGCATCGGCCTGGCGGGCAAACAAATCAGCCTGACATCCTACGGCAACGACGATGCCCTGATTAAGGACAGCAACATCTTCCTGGGCTCGCAGGACGTTGAAATCAACACCGCCAATCCCAAGGTGTCGGACTCGAACGTCGACCTGCCGGCCGAAGGCAGCGTGCGCGTCGTCTCGAAAGCGGTACAGGTGGAGGCCGTGGACTACGAGACGAAAGACGACAAGACCGAGGAGAAGAGCCTGACCAAGGAAGGCTCGTTCACCCTGCGAGCCGAGAAAATCAACCTCAACGCCACCGACACCGAGGGCAAGGCCACCGGCTCCCTGGCCGTCAACGCCAAGGCCGTCGAGGTCAAGGCGATGGACGTGGACAAGGAGAAACGCACCGACAAGGAACTGGCGGCGGGCAGCACCCTGCTCCTGCTGGCCGAGAAAGTCTATGCCGGAGCCAAGGACAAGAAGGCGCGGAGCAAGAACGTGCAGGTGGCCTCGGACAACGTGGGCCTCTTCGGCGACACCGCCGTCGAACTGCAGCAGGACGGGAAGGCCATCCTGCAACTGAGCGGCGGCAACGCCTCCGTCTCCGGCAGCAAGACCACCCTCTACGGCGAGATGACCTCGCAGGGCAAGTCCACGTTCAAGTCCGACGTCAGCGCCGGAACGGTGGAGATGAAGAACCTCAAGGTGGATTCGTCGTTCAAGACGCCCTACACCACCGAAGGTGTCTCTGTGCCCGGAGCGCCGTCCACCGCGAAGCTGAGCGCCAAGCTGAGTGAGGAAGAACTGAAGTCTAACGGATAAATAAACAGCTCAAGTTTCGCAAGTGCGAATTGAAAATCGGCGAAGCCAAACTTGCAGGAATTAAAGGAGTTAGAAGGAAGCCCCCTCCAACTCCCCCCGAAGGGGGAGAGGTTCCACCAGGGTGGGCTTGGGAGTTAAAGCCGATAGCGCAAGTGTATGGTCGGCATCCTTTTTCACAAAGGCATTGGCTTAACTTCTTAACTACAATCGATTAATAAGCTTGCGAATCTTAAATAAACAGAAAGAATATGGCAAAATACGTCTGCATGGGTGCCACCCTGAAGTGTACCTTCGGGCAAACCCCTTCCACGCTTTCGGTCATCGTGCCGTTGAGGCCCATGATTCAAAACAAGCCGAAGGCCACCATCATGGACTACGTTCCGATGGTCAACGTCATGCCCTTTGGCATGTGTACTTCGCTCAGCAACCCTACGGTGGCTTCGGCCACTTCCGCCGCCATGGGCGTGCTCACCCCCATGCCCTGCGTCCCTGTCATTGTGGCTCCGTGGGCACCGGGCGGCAAGCAGATGATTACCAACATGCCTGCCCTGCTGGATAACTGCAAGCTGATGTGTGCCTACGGAGGCAACATCTCCATCAACATGCCGGGGCATACCTGCAATTCGGAAGGGAAGTGAGGGGGAGTTTTTGAGTTCTTAAGTTCTTAAGTTCTTAAGTTTTTAAGTTTAGTTGACGAGGGGACGAGGCTTCAGACCACGAGGAGTGGGGTGGTGAGTTTTTGAGTTTTTGAGTTCTTAAGTTTAGTTGACGAGGGGACAAGGCTTCAGACCACGAGGAGTGAGTTTTTAAGTTTATAAGTTTTTGAGTTTATAAGTTCTTGAGTTCTTGAGTTCATAAGTTTTTAAGTTCTTGAGTTCATTAGTTTTTGAGGTTAGGGGGGAGGAGGAGGTCGCAAAACATGGTTTGATATGGTTTCAACTTAAAAACTCACCAACTTAAAAACTTAAAGACTCAAAACTCACCAATCCACTCCTTGTGGCCTGAAGCCTCGTCCCCTCGTCAACTAAACTCAAGAACTTATAAACTCAAAAACTCAAAAACTCACCACCCCACTCCTCGTGGCCTGAAGCCTTGTCCCCTCGTCAACTAAACTCAAGAACTTATAAACCTAAAAACTCAGAAACTCAAAACTTCATCCGCTTCCCGGCCTCCTCGTCGCGGGCGGCCATTCTTTCCTTCTCGGCGCTTTCTTTCGCCGCCTGTTCCGTCAGGTACTTCTGGTAAGCGTCTTCTATCTGTTTCTCTTTCGTCTCTCTGTATTGCTTGCACAGGTCTTTATTTCGGTCGTACAATTTCTGCAGTTCCTCTTTCGCCTCGTCCAGTTCGGCGGGTTTGGCTCCGGCCAGTTGCTTGGCCATCTTCACTCCGCAGGCCACGTTGGCGGCGTCCACTTTCACCATGACTTCCCCGTAGACCATTTGTACGTAGTCCATGCCGGCGTCGCGGCGTTCTTTGGTCATGGGCGGCATGGTGCAGAGCACGTACCTGTTGTCTTCGCCGTCCTTGTCGTGTTCGGCTGTGTCTGTGTTTGAGGCTCCGTCTTCCTCCTCGTCTTCGTTCATGGACTTCTGCTCTATCTTGTACTCGGGATGCGCCAGTCCGATGGCCTTGCAGATGGGGAAGAGGTATTCCTTGTCCTTGGGTATCAGTGCAAACTGGTCGTCGGCGGGCAGGGCCACGTCTGCTACATCCTCTATCTCCATCGGCTCGCCGCCCACTTCTACGTTGACGGACAGGAGCGCGGCCGGCTCGGCGTTCACGCTGAAGTGCATGAACTGGTAGTTCATGTAGACGGCGTATCCGCTCATTCTCTGCTGGGTCTCGTTCAGCAGGGTTACAATCGAATTTCTCATATCTTTTTCTTCTTTTTGTTATTTGTCAATGATTGGTTGTTCTTTCAGTTCCAGGTAGATGTCCACGATGTCGTTGCCCCGCAGCTGCACCAGGGTCTCGGCCGTTTTCCGGCCGTTGACCAGACGCAGGCGGTAGCTGCGGTCTGCCGGCAGGTTGCGCAGCACGCAGGGAGCCAGTCCTGCGGGCACTCCGTTGAGGTAGACGGCGGCCGATGGCTCGCTGCACGCGATGTTCAGCATCCCGTAGTCGGCCAGGGGCGAGATGAGGTTCAGCTCCAGCGGCTTGCCGCTCTCCACCCAGAAGTAGTCCGTGCGCGACTCCAGTCCTTCCTTTGCCGAGCTGACGGAGTAGAAGCCCGGCATCAGCCGTCCGCTCCATTCGCCCCGTCCCACCGGCTCGCGGTTGAGGTAGATGTCGGTGTCGGCGTCGAAGGCGGTGATGTGCACGTCGGCCGGAAGCTGTACGGCCGTGGTGTCCGTAGCCGTCGTGTCGGGCAGGGCGGCCGTCTCGTCGGCAGGCGGCAGGCTCTTCGGGCGCGGGCGCAGGTCGGCCGCGCTCAGGGCCAGCACCTTCCGTTCGGCGTTGGCTATCTGCACCCGGCGGTCGTAGTAGAGGGTGTCTCCGCGGACAAGGCTCACCCGGTACGGGCCCGGCATCAGACGCCCGCTTTCGGCCCGTCCCGTGCCGATGGGCTTGCCGTCCAGGCAGATTTGCGCGTCGGGCAGGGGAGAGGCCACTGTCAGGTAGGCGTAGTAGGGCTGCAGCACGAAGTGCTTCTCCAGCCGCCCGGTGTCGGTCAGTTCGAGGGTGTCAGCCAGTGCCCGGCAGAAGGGCGACTCGATGCGGCAGGCGTGCCTGCCCAGGGGCAGGTAGAGCGTCAGGCGTCCGTCTGTGACGAGGTGCGTCAGGCTGTCCACGCAGACGATGGCGCGCTGTGGCTCCACGCTGAGCAGGAGCCATTGCTTCGGTTGCCTGAACTCTTTCTCCAGGCTCTCCGTGTGCAGATAGGCGTGGTAGTGTTTTTTCCGTTTCAGCTCGCCTCCGGGCACTTTCCAGTTCAGTTGCCCGTAGTCGGGGTGCTTGATGGTGAGCGAGGCCGTGCGGTGGGGCAGGGTCAGCACGAAGCAGCCGTCGCCCTCGGCGGCGGGGACTTCGGCGTTGTCCACCAGAAACCGGAACCCCTTTTCGTTGGTGAAGAGGTCGAGCAGGGCGTGCTGCTTGTCGGTGGCCGGCGCCTCCCTTCCCGGCAGGGGCTTCTTGTACCGGCCGAACTCTTCTACGCGCATCCGTTGTGCCACGCAGGGGGGGAACACCGCGCTCAGCAGGAGTATCAGCCATAATATTTTTATTCGTGCCATTTGTGTAGGATTCTTGCACTGCAAACATACGGATTTTTGGCGGAATATTTGCATCCGTCGGCAAATAAATGCCTCGTCTGTGCCATGCAGACCTTGCCCGTGCACCGTGCTTGCATGGTCCGCGCGCCGTGCTTGCGTGGTCCGCGCACCGTGCTTGCATGGTCCGCGCACCGTGCAGGCATCCTTCGGGGGGAGGGAGCCGGGTGTCCGTCCCGGGCCTTTCAGCGGGTGCTGCGGCGGTGCCGGCTCCGCCCTGTCGGCCAATTTGTCCCTCGGCGAGCGAATATTGTTTCCAATCGTTTGGCTGTTATCCCGAATATTTACTATTTTTGAGCGGCAAAACCGTGAAGCATCAAGACAATGGACAACGACAACACAATCCCGACAATCGCTACGGCATGGGGGGCGGACGTATTTCCGCTGCTCTCCTGGTTCAGGCAGGGCAGGCTGGACCGGGCCTGTGTCATGGTGGTGGGGTGTGGCGCCCTGGGCAACGAGGTGCTGAAGAACCTGGCCCTTTTCGGCGTAGGCCATCTGGCCGTTGTCGATTTCGATAGCGTAGAACCTTCCAACCTGACGCGCTCCATCCTCTTCGGCCGGGCGGACGCCGAAGCCCGCCGGGCCAAGGTGGACGCTGTGGCGGCGCGCATCCGCGCCATCAATCCTGCGATAGAGGTGCTGCCCCTGCGGGGCGACATCTGCCACGACGTGGGCCTGGGCCTGCTGAGGCGGATGGATGTGGTGGTGGGCTGCGTGGACAACCGCTGGGCGCGCTACTGCCTGAACCGCCTCTGCATGAGGGCGGGCGTGGCGTGGGTTGACGGCGGCATCGACGGGCTGGAGGGCACGGCCCGTGTCTTCATGCCGGGCCGCAACTGCTATGCCTGCACGCTGGGGCCCGAGGCGCTGAAAGACCTCTCTTACCGCCTTTCCTGCTCGTCCGTCGTCCGTCGCAACGAGGCGGCGGGGCGTGCGCCCACTACGCCGGTCATAGCCTCCGTCATCGGGGCGGTGCAGGCGCAGGAGGCCGTCAAGCTGCTGCATCCCGACCAGCTGGCCTCGGGCGAGCTGACTTCGCTCTGCGGGCGCATGTTCTACTACGAAGGGCAGCACTGCACGTCGCGCGTGGTGGAGTTCGCGGGTTATGACGACGGCTGCCCCGAGCATGAGCGGTGGCAACCGGTGGAGGAAACGGACCTTGACACCGGACAGACGGTGGGCGAGGTGCTGGAGAGCCTGTCTGCCCGCTTCGGCTGCCGCCGGGTGGAAATCCACCTGCGCAACCACTGCTTTGTGGACTACCTGCTGACGCGGCGCGACGAGCGCCGGGTGGAAGTCATGCTGCCCGACTATGCCGTGGGGCGGCGGGTGGAGGAAGACCCCGTGCTGGGCGGACTGCCCCTGCACGCCCTGTACCAGCACGAACTGAAGACCCTCGGCCCGGACTTCCCCTATCCGGAACTGACGCTGGCCCGGGTGGGCATTCCGCCGTGGGACGTGCTGCACGTCGACACGGAGCTGGGCGTCCGTTACGTGGAGCTGGCCGACGAACGGGCTTATTCTACATTCTTATATTCTCAACAGACATGAAGAACGACACGGATTTGTTTGACATCAGTGCTGAGTTCCTGCTGAACTACCTCTATCCGGACCGTACGGACAGCTGGCAGGTGGACTGTGCCGGTACCTTTTACCGCAACTACAGCCCCGACCTGCTGTCGGTAGACGAAGAAGGCTCTACCGTGCGCCTGGCTCGCGACAGCTTCCTCCGGCTGCTTCCGCAGGGAGTCATTGCCCCCGACAATGCGCTGAAAGGAAAAGACTTTGAACAGAAATACGAGCGCCTCAAGAAGAAGGAAGAACTGCTGCGCGAGCTCTTCAAGCCGGTTGACACGCTGGCCTTCCGCTTCCGCCTCCACATCGAGAAGGAGGCGGCCCGCCTCTCGCGCGACAGGCTGGCCTTCCTGCTGAAGCGCTACTACGGCTACGACCCCGACCGCGAAGAAAACCCCTACGTGCGCCGCACGGCCCCCCTGCTGCTCTTTGCCAGCCACCTGCGCGGCGACTTCGGCTTCATCCGCAACCTGCTGGAGCAGCTGTTCGGCTGCCGCGTGACGATGGAGACGGGCCGCTACGCCTGGGACGAGGGTGCCGAGTGCTCGCTGCCTTCTGTGGCCTACAGCCTCGTCGTGCCCGGCCTGACGGCCGAAGCCTACAACGCCCTGATGCGTGAGGTGGCTCCCCTGGCCGACTTCATCAGCGAGTGGTTTGTCCCCTTCGACACCCGCTGCACCGTGTGCGTCCGGCATCCGGACCGCCCGTTTGTGCTGGACGGCGGCCTGACCCTGGACTATAACACCGGGATAAGCGAACAATCATCAACCCAGAATATTGACACTGAAAGTAGGAACACGTTATGAACATCAATTCAAGAATAGACTGGAAAGCCGGCATGGCGGTCTCCGCCCGGACTTTTCTGGAGCTGGACGGGAACCTGGCCCGCAGACAGGAGGCGGCAAGCCGGGCCGTCAACGGAGACCAATTCGGGCTCATCCCCTTCACCGAGTTCTGCAACCGGGGCGGCTTTGTCCGCAACAAGCTGGAGATAGAGCGTCTCACCTGCATGGCGCTGCTGCCTTCGGGAAAGATTCTGCACGTTGATGAGAAGGTGGTGGTGTCCGTCCCCCTGGTCTATGGCGACGAGTATTACCTGGCCTGCGGCTTCGGCGGGAAGGACGTGGAGTTCGACGTCGGCGACGTCCCCTTCGTGCGGCCGGAGTACACCTACGGCATCTACCCCCTGAACGAGCTGGAGGGCACGGACCTCTTCCCGGTGATGAAGTTCAAGGTGGACGACGGCACCTTTGCCATCGACGAGTCCTACATACCGCCCTGCCTGCAACTCTCGTCCGACAGCCGCTTCCGCCCCCTCATCGAAGGGCTTGCCGCGAAAGTGAATCTGCTGGCCGCCCATCCCAACCTGGAGTCCGGCGAGGGCAAACGGGCCTTCCAGCGCTATGCCTATGTGCTGAAGAACTACGACCTGCGCAACCGCACCGGCCACTTCCTCCGGCTGGCGGCCGAGGTGGCGCAGGCCATTGACTACTACATCGTCTCGCCCCACACCGAGACGCCCGTGCCTGTTCCTCCCTGTTCGGACTACGACGTCGCGGGCTGGCTGATGTGGCTGGACGGATACGCGCACAGTGCGGCGACCGTCCTGGACAAGGTGGTGCTGGAAGACCACTCCATCGACTTCGACGAGCTGAAAGCACAGGTCAAGGCGGAACTGTACGAGCGGCTGCGCCCCGAGCTGTACGAACAGCTCTACACGGAACTCAAGGCGAAGCTCACGGCCGAAATCTCCGAGGACCTGACCGCGCGCCTTTCCGACTACCTGACCGGACGCTTCAAGGCCGAACTGCACGGCCTGCTGGCCGCCGAGTTGTCCGGGTCGTTGTCCGAGAGCCTCTACCGCAGTCTCTACGACAGCCTCTACAACGCGCTCTACGTCCCCGTGGAGAAGGAGGAGGAAGACGAGTTTATGCCTTTAATCTGACACGGCCATGAGTATCATGCTTCCCTTGCAGGTGGAGGGCGGAAAGCTGCTCCATGCCTCAGACACCCGGACGGCGGTCAATGCCTTTATCGAACTGCTGCTGACCACGCCGTGCCACAGCTGCGTGGCCGACCCGGACTTCGGCTTCATCTTCAACAACCTGCGGTTCGAGATTTTCAACGAAAAGGAGGGCGTCATCTACAACGCCGCTGAGAAGGAGGACACTCAGAGCGGACTCTACGACAAGAAGGTGTCCGGCACCTCGAAGAGCATCAATACCTTTGCCGTAGAGCTGAAGAATGCCATCGAGCAGTACGAGAAAAGGTTGTCCGACGTTTCGGTCACCATGGCCTACGTCAAGAACCTGAAGAAAATACATGTCAACGTCGAGGGTGTCCTTGTGGAGGACAACACGGCCTACCAGTACACCACCAGCATCAATGTCTGGAACTAAAACAAGAGCAAAATGAAACAGAGCCTATTCACGACCCGTCAAAGGGCGGAGGAAATCATGAAGGAAGCCGTTGCCGCCTGGCAGCACAGTGCCGACAGCGAGCACCTGGAAGGGATGGAGCAGGACCCGGTCTTCTCCCTCTTTCTCACCGCGCTTGCCTATCAGGCCAACGAGATAGACAACGAGATTGAACAGCTCAAGACCGACATACTGAACGAGTTCGCACGGATGCTCATCCCCTACGAGCGCATTCATGCCCTGCCGGCAACGGCTGTGGTGCAGGTGACGCCCGACGAGAAGTTATCTACGCTGAGGCTGGACCACCGCACGGTGTTCTCGCTGGACAAGACCGCGCACACGTTTGTGCCCATTCTCAAGACACGCCTGTTCAATGCCGGCATTTCTTCCGTCGTCCGTCTGGACGACCGCCGCTGGAAGGTGGTGCTCCAGTTCAAGGAGCCGGTCAATAGCCTGGCAGGCCTGGCCTTCCTGGTAGACGGCAACGGCTTCCAGGACCTGAAGGTCTTTGCCAACGGCACCGCGCTCCCGCTTGTCAAGCCGTGGGATTATGCCGACCTGCCCCTGGACGACTGCTTCTCGTTGCGGAACATGATTTACAACCGTTCGGCCGTCTACCAGTCCTGCAACACCTGGTTCGACCTCTTTGCCAAGCAGGATGTCCGGCTGTTCTGCGTGGACAGCTATAAGGTGGCGTCCGACCCCTCTGCCTTCACCGACAAGATGGAACTTGTCTTCGAGTTTTTCGGCACAAGCGACCACTTCCTGTTCGACAAAGACCACTTGCTGCTGAACTGTACCGTCCTGGCCAATGCGGTGATGCGCTCGGCCACGCTCTCGTCCGAGTCGCCTCTTGTGCGCCTCTCCGGCGAGACGGGAAACGGCGAGAAGCTGCAGTTCCTGCACCTGATACGGCCGGCCGACAGCCAGCTGTTCGGAGACGTACCGGTGGAGATACGCCGCATGGCCGCCGACCGCTTCAACCCCGACCACCTGGTCAGGCTGGCCACGACGCTGGTCAGCCGCTTTTCGTCGGACTATTATGCCTTCCAGGAGATTGAAACCCTGCGCGAAGGCTCTTTCATGGAGCAGTTCTATGCCTTGCTGAAGAAAATGTCCGAAGGCTTGGCCCGGGCCTCCCGCAAGAACTCGGCCGGCCTCTATCTGATGCTTCGGAACGACAGCGGCTTTTCGGCCAGAAACGTCAGCCTCGGGCTGGACTATCTGATGACGGCCGGCAGCGCGGTGAACGCCGCGCTTGACGCCAAGAGCCGGTTTTCGGCTTTGCCGGGCGCTGCAGTCAAGAGCGTCAGGCTGGTGGCGAAGCCCATGCCCGGCTACGACGAACTGCAGAGCCTGGATGCCGGCAACAGCCTGGCGCGCTACTACATGGTCACCAACGACCGCATCGTTACGCCGGCCGATGTCAAGGTGTTCTGCTACAACGAGCTGGCCGTCCGCTTCGGCATTACCACCGAAATGGTGGAGAGCCTGAAGGTGAGAAACGTGCGCAATGCAGGCCGCCATCACTGCGGCTTTGAAACCCAGGTGTACATCCGGCTGACGGACAACGCTTACATCAAGCGCAGCTTCCAGGAGAAGATACCCATGGCCGAACTGGTGCTCAGGAAGATGATTGAGGTGAGGAGCACCAACGTGTTCCCTGTCGTGGTCAGCATTGAAATTGTCTGAATGGCTTCGCGGCCTGCTGCGCAGGGCGTTTGCTGACATTCAAATTATTTATTACTTTTGCAGAAACTATTAAAACAGAATTCGATGGAAGATTTCTTTTTGGATATTGTATATAAGGAGAAGAAAGTCCGGTTCCGCATCATGAACCCGCATACACCGCTGGCTTCCCTGATGACCAACCTGAAGCATGCCGTCGGGAAAGACGGTCGGCTGATTTTCGACTTCCCTTCGATAGACGCTACGGGGGCTCCTTTGGACTACTTTTTCGGAAAAGAAGACCCTACGACCAACGAAGTGAGAGTGCTGAGGCCCCGGATAGGGAAAACAGACCAGACACTGGCCGACTACAACGTGCGCAACGGCGACACGGTGTTCCTGATTCCCGATCCCTTCCCGGGCTGACCCCATGAACGGAAACTACTATGCAGACGGCATTATTGAATTGGCAGGATTTTGAACCCGGACAGTTGACGGGAAGAAACCGGCGCCTGCTACACGAATGGCGCGAACTGGACGGCGCCGTGGGGCAGCGCGATGAATTGGAATACCTCGTTGTGAGGCGCAACCACCAGGGACTTCCCACGGAGTACCTGATAACCTATCATCTCCGCTCCATTTGCGGAGTGGAACAGGTGGAGAGGCTGAACGAGCCGGGCGTGGCAAACCGTCCGCTCTTCGCGCAGACTTTCCGGATGGGCATCCGCATCCCCGAAGGTTATCCGGCCGTGGACGCGCCTGCCGAGTTCCGTTTCCTGACGCACAGCCCCGAAGGCAAGGACATCCCCCATCCGTGGCATCCCAACATCCGCTACTTCGGAGAGTTTGCCGGAAGGGTCTGCCTGAATGCCCCCGACACTTACGCCGGCCTGGCCTGGTGCGTGACCCGCATTGTGAGTTACCTGACCTACGAACGCTATCACGCCATCCAGGAACCTCCCTATCCGGAGGACTTTAAGGTGGCGGAATGGGTCATCAGGCAGGGAGAACCTAACGATTGGATTTATTTTAACCAACAGACTACTATAAAATAGGCAGATGTAGCAGACCTTTCTCTGAAGAATTTGCTATTTTTGTCCATACATTTGAATGAAAAGATGAACATCCTGAATAAACTGATAGCCGGCTTTCTCATTCTTTGTTCCGGCTGTGCCGCAATGGCGCAGACCGTCAAGCAGATTGAAGTGGCGGGAGACGAGCCCTACGTGGACCATGTGGCGCTCGTGCCCGGCTCCACCGACATGGACCTGCTGGTGAAGATTGCCTTCAACGAGCCGGAAAACAGTCTGACGGTCAGCCTCATTTCCTATCGGAGGCTGTTTGTCTTCCAAAGCGACGTACGCTACTCGCACGTGGTGCGCTGGCACAAGCTGAAGCCCGAAAAGCTGCCATACGTGGTCGAGTCGGACGAACTGGCGCGCTACAAACTGAGCAAACCCTTGAGGAAGTCCTTCAGCAGTCCCCGGCGGAAGCATGTATTCAAGCGCTGGATTGACTATGAAGGCCTCCAGCCCCAGCCGGCCGAATACAGGATGGTAAACGACTACATTGAGCAGACGTTTGACATCCTTTACAAGGAGGCTCCCGTCTCTGTCACCCTGGGCGACCTGCTGGTGATGAGCGAGGAACTGACCCCCAAAAAGAAAAAGTATGACCTGTTCTTCCAGGTCAGCATGGACCGGAAGTATGAGATAACCATCCGGCGGGACCCCTGCTTCGGCAAGGAAGAGGCCTTGCAGGCGGCCGCAGCACGGACGGAGAGCGTGCGTGCGGGCTTCAGGTCGTTTGAACAGAAGTTTGCCGACGAGTCTTCCATGAACACTCCTGCCGGAGCGAAGATATTCAACGAGGTGAAGGAATTGCTGGTGGCGCAGTTTCCCCGCGTGGACGAAACAAGTCCCTGCCCCGACATCCAGCAGAACATTGACCTTTACAACAGCTATGTGGATTCCATTCGGAACATGCAGAGCCGGTACGTGATGGAGGTTGAGGCGAAAGCTGACGTGCTTGGGCTCAGTGCCGATGCCATCCTGAACCTGGCCCGAAAGATAGACAACCACGTGAACCGCTGGCTGCTGACGTCAGACCCGGCGGAGAAGAAGGACCTGGCAGCCGCTTGCCGGGAAATCATCGGTTCCGTCCGTTCTCATCTGGGCGGAAGTCCGGAAATCAGCGGAAGTCAGGCTGCCGCCCTTGCAGTCTTTTACCGGGCGGAGGCCTATTTCCGGAAGACTTGCGTTAAAGAATGACAGCCATGATGAACAAGAGACAGAAACACGACGGACAAACACGGCTGGTACTCCTGTTGCTGGTACTGTTGTTCTGTCCTAAACTTTGGGGGCAGGACAGCTTTTCCGACGGCTTGCAAATGCTGGAGATAGAGGGGCGCATGCTCGGCTTCTACAACCAGTTGAGTGATATTTCCGGCCGGATTCCCAAAGCAACGGCAGACGAACTGGTGGAGGCCGGACAGCAAGTGACCGCCATTGACACCAAATGGAACGCTTACTACCAGTTGCGGCAGGCCGAAATAGCCGCAGACGACTCGCTGCTCCAGATTGTAGCCGACTATCAGCTAATCAGGCAGAGCGTACTGGACTCCATTGCCGGCAGGAAGCATTACTACGACTCCCAGAAGAGCTTTTCCGACGCTGAGGCCTTTATTTGCTCGCAGGACACGGCTTACGAGCGGCTTTATAAAACCGCCTTTGAATATTCCTTGGTGAAGTCATTGGCTCCCGAACTTGACAAGGTGAAAGGAAAGGAACAGCTGCTGTTTGCCGAAGTGCAGAGCCGCTATGAGAACGCCAAAGCCTTGCAGGAGGAATTCGGCGAACTGAAGCCCCGCTTTTTGAAAATGGAAGAGCTGTACATCGGTCTGAAGAACACTTCCGAAAAGATACAGGCACTGGAGTTCAAACCCTGGTTCGACCGGATTAAGGACTATCTGTACAGTCTGGCGGCAGTAGCCCTGATTCTGATGTTTGCCAATATGGTGCAGGCCAAAATCAAAGCCTTCAAACAGGCACGGGAGAACGCGAAGAAGTTCCGTCAGATGATGAATCAGGAGGAGGACGACTATCCCACCATTTAATGAATGTATAAACCGAAAACCAATCTGTTACAATGAACAGCCGCTACATATCACTTCTACTGGTGCTTGCCCTATTCCTGGCAGGCTGCACCAAGCCCATGTCCGAGGGCAAATCGTATGACGAGGATGTGAACATCAACATTCTGAAGCTGGAGTTTGAACCCGGCTACAAGCGCTTCCATGCCAATGTCCAGATGAACGACAGCCTCACTTCGCTCTTGCTGAGCAATGACAGTACCGTCCACTTCAAGACGGAGGAATTCGTGAAAGGCAACCTGTACGACGAGAAAACACAGCCGAAACTGGTGGGTTACAAGAATCTCAAGATTCAGGAAATAGCCAATCTGGACCTGAACCTGCTGCTCCTGATGGACATGACGCTGGATGCCGAGAAGATTGCCAAGCAGGAAAAGGTGGTACGGAACTTGAAGAAACTGTTTTCGCCGAACCATCTTCACATTGCCTTCATGAGGAACAAGACCGTTACTGAAACGATGGAAGCGACGGATTACGTTCTGGACAACTACTTCAAGGCCGTGCCGGGCGAGAAGTATCTCTACCGTTCTATCCTGGCCAAAGTGGAGGAATTCAAAAGCGACTCTGTGGCACGTCCGCTGCAAGTGGTGCGGGACAGTGTCCTTCCGCTGCTTCCCGAACAGAAAATCATGATTGTCTTTTCGGACGGGAAGGTCTATGACCACAACAGACCGACTGACCCCGACCACTACGCCCTGCAGCAGCGGATGGTCCAGTATGCCGACTCTGTTTCAGAGTTCCCGGTATTCTATCTCAGCATGAAAGACACGGGCGAAGGAACCGTGGAATCCGATAGCGTGGAAGTCACAGACGAGGAAGCCAAGAACATGCTGACAGTCTTTTGCCGGAATACGGGTGGAAAGTACATAGAGACGTATAACCGGAATCTGGTTCTCAGCGATATGCTGAAACAGCTTCATAAAGAATATGCCGACTATCAGTTTACCTTTGTCAATCCAGACCTGAAGATTTACCGCGGCATGAAGCGCAAATTGCAGATTGGGTGCTACAAGGGAGACAGCCTGATTGCCTCCGACTACATCTATTACAATGCAGGCAGTGTCTATAACCCCATCATCGTCAATGGTTTCACCACTTTCCAGGTCATTCTTCAAGGCACTCTTCTGGGGCTGCTGACGCTGTTGCTGATTTATCTGTTGTTTCAGTTCCTGGTGCCGGCCATCCGTTACCTGATATTCAGAAAGAAATATGTGACCCGCTACGTCAACAAGAACATGAGCTACAACGGGATGCTGGTCGAGCAGTCCTGCTACTTCTGCAAGGCGCCGTTTGTGGCGGGTGACAAGATTGTGGTGAAATGCCAGCACGTGGTACACGAGACCTGCTGGAAGGAGAATGGCTACAAATGTCCCGAATATGGGAGGAACTGCAAGACTGGCAGCCATTACTACAACCTTCAGAATCTGTTCGACCCGCACAACGCTTCGTTCTATCTGTCGTGGATTCTGGCGGGGGCACTGGCCGGACTGATAGCCTGGGTCAGTTTTACAGCCAACGCGCACAACAACGAGAACCTGACACTGGTGAAGCTCATACACCTCATCTTCGGGGTGGATACCAATTCTCCCCAGGCCGTCGTCCTGATGGAAGAATACGGCAGCCATCTGTTCTATCTGCCTTTCTACGGGATGAACATTGGCTTCTTCCTGACCCTGACACTGAGCGCCCTGACCAGTCACGGAAGGTGGTGGTGGAAGAGGTCGCTGATTGTCGTAATCAAGTCCATTGCCGGAGGCGTCTGCGGCTATCTTTCCTTCTTCATCGGATGCGTCATCTCCATTGCCCTGAACTTCACGGACAACTCCTTCCTGGTTGACTGGATTCCCTGGCTGATTAGCGGCTTCGGCATCGCGTTCGCGGTTTCTTACGGAACGGACATCAAGCTGAAGAAGGCACTGGTGGGCGCGGCCATCTCCATTGTCTTCGGCCTGGGTTCCATGTACCTTTGGTCGTTCGCTTTCAATTCCCTGGTCGATACGCGCGAGTTCCTGCTCCTGAGCTACATGATTTACAGCATCGGGTTCGCCATCAGCGTGGCGGCCACCAGCCCGAAGTCCGAGCGCTACTTCCTGCGGGTGGAAGGCCCCATCAAGGAGATGGACATTGCCATCTACAAGTGGATGGGGGCAGCCAATCCGTCGCGGCGGATTTCGATAGGCAAGTCCGTCAACTGTAATCTGCAGATGACCTGGGACATCACCAGCCCCATTGCCCCCGAGCAGGCCGAGGTGCGGATGATGAACGGCTATCTTTATCTCATTGCGCTGGAAGAGGGCGTGCTCTTCGACAAGAAGCCGCTGAAGCCCCTCGTCAAGAAGCGCCTCTACCACGGTTCCCGCTTCGTCATCGGAAAGACCACATTCACTTACATCGAGAAAGACCTGTGACGGCGCTGCCTGCCGCCCTTCGGCAACCATAAACCAAGAGGGTATGTCCAAACATTGATTTCCGTTTGGGCATACCCTCTTTGAATGATATCCCAAGTAAGATTGATAATTGGCTTATTTTTTAGACCGTTGTAGAGACAATAAAAATGCAGCCTGAACGCAATTATAGACCATTTGATATCTGTTGTCCGCATCTTAATCCATATTGACGTTTGAGAGGTATTCGGCGTGTTGTAATAATACCTATTTTTGTCAATAAATGTTGGTAAAGGCATTGCTTGTGTGTAGTTGAGATGCCGTGCTGTTATGCTTTGCTTGCGGATACTTTTTCATTATTAATTTAAATATTTCTTTGTATTATGAAGATTGACAAGTTTTTCAGTTGGCTGCTGCTATCTGTGGTTCTGTGTTCGTTTTGTGCATGCAGCAGTGATGACGAGGAAGGTGAAGGGACAGGTTCCAATGGGGCGGTAACGCTGAACATAGGAGGGGTAAAGACCAATCTTGGCAATGTCTATTGGATGGCTGAGTCTTACAGTCAAGGCAAGAATCATTATGAATTGCAATTCATGTCGTTTGACCTTTATGCTTATATGGCTGGTGGTGATTATTCTTCGTTACCGTCAAGCTATTCGGTGGTTTATATTTCTTTTGAAGCTCCTGGGTCTCTTGCCGAACTGCCTGTCGGTACTTTCGAAGAGAATGATTACGAGTTGTCGGGAGTATTGGATGCTTCTTTGGATAATGGTGAGGGCCGTTACTATGTGGAGGAAGGCTCTGCAAGCGGCAGCCTTGTCATAACTAAGGCAGGTGATAATTATACGGTAACCATTTCGCCGCTCGAAGTTGTTTACAGCAATCCGGATGATGTCGGACAGGGTAATTGGATGTCAACAACAATGAACTGGAATTATACGGGCAAGATAAAGAAAGCTCCTGAGGAGTGATATATTGTGTAAGTGCATTCTGTAAGAGCCTGTATGACTCCTGTTGGGCATATTGTCATCGGAGTCTATTTATGCGGCTTGAAACGTATGAGTTTTACGTGCATGTATTAAGAAGAGGCCATGCTTTGCTTTGCAAAACATGGCCTCTTACTTGTGTCAATACGGCATTCTTTTTCTGTTTATTTCTCGTCGTTCTTCCGAATCTCCACACGGCGTATCTTGCCGCTGATGGTCTTGGGCAGTTCGTCGACGAACTCGATGACGCGCGGATACTTGTAGGGGGCGGTGACGCGCTTCACGTGGTTCTGAAGCTCCTTGATGAGGGCGTCGCCGGCCTTGTCCTTGTAGGCTTTGGAGAGGACGATGGTGGCTTTCACGACCTGACCGCGGATTTCGTCGGGCACGCCGGTGATGGCACACTCTACAACGGCAGGATGGGTCATCAGCGCACTTTCCACTTCGAACGGGCCGATGCGGTAGCCCGAACTCTTGATGACATCGTCGGCACGGCCAACAAACCACAAGTAGCCGTCTTCGTCCTTCCAGGCCACGTCGCCCGTGTAGTAGATGCCGTCGTGCCAGGCTTCGCGGGTACGTTCGGGGTCGCGGTAATACTCTTTGAAGAGGCCGAGGGGCTTGCCCTTGTCGGTACGGATGACAATCTGGCCCTGCTCGCCGGCTTCGACGGAGCGGCCGTCGTGGTCGATGAGGTCGACGTCGTATTGCGGGTTGGGCAGTCCCATGCTGCCGGGCTTGGGTTCCATCCAGGGCATGGTGGCCACGGTCAGGGTGGTTTCGGTCTGCCCGAATCCTTCCATCAGACGGATGCCCGTCAGTTTCTTGAAGGTCTCGAACACGGCGGGGTTCAGGGCTTCGCCGGCGATGGTGCAGTACTCCAGACAGGACAGGTCGTACTTCGTCAGGTCTTCGTGGATGAGGAAGCGGAAGATGGTGGGCGGCGCGCAGAGCGAGGTGACGTGATAGTCCTGAATCTTCTGCAGGATGTCGGCGGGTGTGAACTTCTCGTGGTCGTAGACGAAGACGTTGGCGCCGGCTATCCACTGTCCGTAAAGCTTGCCCCACACGGCCTTGCCCCAGCCGGTGTCGGCGATGGTGAGGTGCAGGCTGTCGGGCCGGAGGTTGTGCCAGATGTAGCCCGTCACGATGTGTCCCAGCGGATAGGTGAAGTCGTGGGCCACCATCTTGGGTTCGCCCGTGGTGCCGCTGGTGAAGTACATCAGCGAGATGTCGTCGTTGGTATTGACGTGTGCGGGACGGACAAAGGGTGCGGCGGCTTCGATGCCCTTGTGGAAGTCTTCGTAGCCTTCGGGCACCTCGGGACCTACGCTGACTAAGCACTTCACGCTGGGCGACTCGGGCATGGCGGCGGTGATGTGGTCGGTGATGACCGTTTCGCCTGCGCAGACAATCATTTTGATGTCGGCGGCGTTGCAGCGGTAGACGATGTCTTTCTTCGTCAGCAGGTGGGTGGCGGGGATGACGACGGCTCCCAGCTTGTGCAGGGCCACGATGCTGAACCAGAACTCGTAGCGGCGTTTCAGGATGAGCATCACCATGTCACCGTGGCCGATGCCGAGGCTCTGGAAGTAGCTGGCCGTCTGGTCGGTGTAGCGCTTCATGTCGGCGAAGGTGAACTGGCGGTGTTCGCCCTTGTCGTTGGTCCAGAGCAGGGCGGGTTTGTCGGGTTGCTCGGCTGCCCAGGCGTCCACGACGTCGTAGCCGAAGTTGAAGTTCTCGGGTACGTTTATCTTCAGGTTTTCTTTGAAGTCCTGTTGTGAAGTAAATGTGGTCTGTTTTAGAAATCTTTCTATCATAATGGTAAAGAATGTGTATTAGAAGTTAAAGGGAGTTAGAGGGAGTCATCGCCCGCCTTGGCGGGCTTGGGAGTTAAAGGCCAAATGTGTGGCTAATGGGCTATCGGCCTTTCACTCCTGACGGAGCGTCAGCGAAGTGATAACTCCCTTTAACTCCTTCTAACTTCTTCTGAAAGTTACATGATGATTGCCAGGAACCGCACGGTCTTGCCGTCCAGTGCCTTCATGCCGTGTGGCAGGCTGGAGTTGAAGTAGAGGCTGTCGCCCTCTTCCAGCACCAGCTCCTTGCCTCCCACGCTCAGCAGCAGGCGGCCTTCAATGACGAGGTTGAACTCCTGTCCTTCGTGCGTATTGTAGTGCATGGGGTTGTCGTTGGGCTCCACGGTGACGATGAACGGGTCGGCCTTGCGGTCCTTGAATCCGGCGGCCAGCGACTGGTACTTGTAGGCCTTGGTGCGCTCCACGCTCACGCCCTTGCCGGCGCGGGTCAGGAAGTAGGTGCTCATCTTGGGTTCTTCGCCGAACATCAGCGCGTCCAGTGCGATGCCGTAGTGGCGGGCTATCTGCTGCATCATGCTCACCGAGATGTCGTGCTCGCCCGACTCGGCGCGCTCGTATTCGTCCTTGTCTATGCCGCACTCGTTGGCAATGTCGTTGGGGGTCAGCTCCATGGCGTCGCGCAGTCCGCGCAGGCGCTCGGCTATTTGTTTAATCTGTTCGTCCATA
>NZ_CASFWU010000039.1 GCF_949298305.1 uncultured Bacteroides sp.
GTATAGAACTGCGCCTTGTAGGCATCGGCGTCGGGCAGCAGGCCGAGTTCGACCAGTTTGGGGTCGGCCACGTAATACAGGCCGAAGAGGTCGGCACGGGCTTCCTCGATGGTGGAGCCGTAAGCCTTCAGCGCGTCGGGGTCAACACCCGGCAGCAGCTTGCCGGAACCGTGGCCGAGGCATTCGTGCAGGTCGGTATGCAGCTCGTCGGTCAGGTCGGCATACTTGTCGATGTTGTCCAGCTCGGCCTGGCTGTAGACGAACTCTTCGTTGAAGCCGTTGCCGTGGGCAGCCTTGTTGTAGGCGTCGGTGATGTTGCCGATGGTCACCGACTTGGAGCCGTGACGGCTGCGAATCCAGTTGGCGTTGGGCAGGTTGATGCCGATGGCCGTGGCCGGATAGAGGTCGCCGGCGAGGATGGCGGCGGTAATCACCTTGGCCGACACGCCCTTCACCTCTTCCTTCTTGAACTGCTTGTCCACGGGCGAGTGGTCTTCAAACCACTGGGCGTTGGCACTGATGGTCTCCGTGCGGCGGGTTGCCTCCAGGTCCTTGAAGTTGACCAGCGACTCCCAGCTGGCCTTCATGCCCAGCGGGTCGCCGTAGCTTTCGGTAAATCCGTTCACGAAGTCGACGCGCGAGTTCAGGTCTTTCACCCAGAGGATGGCATAGTCGTCGAACGTCTTCAGGTCGCCCGTCTCGTAATACTCCACCAGCTTGGCGATGACCGCCTTCTGCTCGGGAGTCTCGGCCACGCCTTCGGCCTTCTTCAGCCAATAGACGATTTTCTCCAGAGCCGGGCTGTAAAGGCCGCCCACCTTCCAGACTTTCTCCTGAATCTTGCCGTCCACCTTCACCAGGCGGCTGTTCAGTCCGTAGGAGACGGGCGTTTCGTCCTTGGGGTCTTTCAGCGCGTTATAGAAGTCTTCGGCCTCCTGCTGGGTCACGCCGTCGTAATAGTTGCAGGCAGAGGTCAGCACAAGGTCTTCGCCGTCGGCCTGGTTGACGCGCTTGGGCATCACGGCGGGGTCGAATATCACAGGGAAGAGTTCGTCACAGAACTGTTCCAACGTCTGCCCCTCGGCCAGCGGAAGCGTGGAAGCATCGACCGAAGCCAGTGCCTGTCTGAAGAATTCGGGGGTAAAGCCCGGCACGAACTTCTCGCATCCGTAGTGATGGTGGATGCCGTTGGAGAACCACACCCGCTTCAGATAAACCTCCATAGCCTTGAAGTCGGCCGAGTTGCGGTCGCCTTGATAACCTGTATAGACAGCCTCCAAGGCACGACGGATGGTCAGATTGTATTTTCCATTCTGATCAAACAAAATGTCACGTCCTTGCAAGGCCGCTTCCGTCAGGTAGTAAACCAATTCTTTCTGCTTGAGGGTCAACTCCTCAAAGCCGGGTACGCGATAGCGTAAAATCTGTAAATCTGCAAATTGTTCCACTGTATAATCAAATTTTTCTGCCTCAGCAGTTGTTTTGGGGTTTCCGCCGCACGCCGTTAGCAATGACAGGGCGGCCACCGTTACCATCAATGTCTTTTTCATGGGGGTCAAGTAGTGTTTATGATAGAAAAATGAACCGAAAAACGTAGAAAAAGGAAGTTTCCCGAAACATTACTTCCGAGACACTTCCTTTTTCACAACATTATTTCATCCAAAATTATTTCTTATTCTTTTCAGCATGCCTTTTACGATAGCCGTTGGGCGTTTCACCGATATTTTTATAGAAAGCAGCATAGAAAGACTGGCGGTTGGCAAACCCCACCATCGTACTGATTTCTTCCACATTCTTGTCTGCATAACGCTTATCTGTCAACAAATGTACGGCATCCTTTATTCTGTACTCATTCAGCAGGCAGGAATAATTCATACCAAAACGGGAATTTACCACGGCAGACAGATAACGGGTATTCGTCTGTAACTCTTTAGCCAAATCTTTCGCAGAGTATTCAGGATCTCTGTACTTCTTCTGAACCACAATAATGTTCAAAATCTTGTCGTACAATTCATCCGCCAATTCCGGACGGATCAGCGAGCGGTAGGCCGCATTCTTCTCTTTCTTTTCACGCAGGTTGTAAGGACGCTTCTTCTGCACTTCCTCCTGCACATTCATTTCTAAATCACTCATTTGAATTAACTGGTTAGGTTTGTTAAAATAAATATAATCCATAGGGTTCACCTAAAGACGATACAAAAGTCTGACATTTTTTTCAAATATGCAACTTTTAAGTACACATTTTTTGTTGCCAAACATGCTTATAAGGCAAATAAAAGGAGTAATACAGGGATAATAAGAATTATTAACTCTTTTACACTCTCAACAATTAATCACATCTAAATCCGATTCTATTTGTATTTTAGACTTTAAATGATGTAACTTTGCCCGAAAATCAAAAAACAGATATAAACAGAATGCTGCATACACTCAAAACCTATTTCGGATATGACAGTTTCCGCCCCCTGCAAGAAGACATCGTCAGCCATCTGCTGGCCAGAAAAGACGCATTGGTGCTGATGCCTACGGGCGGCGGCAAGTCTATCTGCTACCAGCTTCCGGCCCTGCTGTCAGAGGGAACGGCTGTTGTCATCTCACCCCTGATTTCGCTGATGAAAGACCAGGTGGAATCGCTCTCGGCCAACGGAATCCCCGCAGGAGCCCTGAACAGCGCCAACGATGAAACCCAAAACGCATCGTTGCGCCGCGCCTGCACGGAGGGAAAGCTCAAACTGCTGTATATCTCTCCGGAGAGACTGATGGCCGAAGCCAACTATCTGCTGCGCGACATGCACATCTCCTTGTTTGCCATTGACGAAGCCCACTGCATCTCGCAATGGGGACACGACTTCCGACCCGAATATACCCAGCTGGGATTCCTGCATCAGCAATTTCCCGACGTCCCCATCATCGCACTTACCGCAACGGCCGACAAACTGACCCGTGACGACATTGTCAAACAATTACGCCTGAACAACCCGAAGGTCTTTATTTCCTCCTTTGACCGCCCCAACCTGAGCCTTGCCGTAAAACGAGGCTACCGGAAGCGGGAGAAGGACAATGCCATTCTGGACTTCATTGCCCGCCATCCGGGTGAAAGCGGCATCATCTATTGCATGAGCCGCAACGGCACAGAGCAGGTGGCGCAAATGCTGGGCAAGCACGGAATCCGAGCTGCCATTTACCACGCAGGCCTGTCTGCCGACAAGCGGAACGAGGCTCAGGACGACTTCATCAACGACCGGATACAGGTGGTGTGCGCCACCATTGCCTTCGGCATGGGGATAGACAAGAGCAACGTACGCTGGATTATCCACTATAACCTGCCCAAAAGCATCGAAAGCTTCTATCAGGAAATAGGACGTGCCGGACGCGACGGATTGCCGAGCGACACCCTCCTTTTCTACTCATTGGGCGACCTGATCCAACTCAGCAAATTTGCGGCCGAAAGCGGTCAGCAGGAAATTAGCCTCGAAAAGCTGCAACGCATGCAGCAATATGCAGAGTCTGACATCTGCCGCCGACGCATCCTGTTAAGCTATTTCGGAGAGAACGTTAACCACGACTGTGGCAATTGCGATGTCTGCAAGAATCCGCCGGAGCGATTTGACGGCACAATCATTGTACAAAAAGCGCTCAGCGCATTGGTACGGGCCGGGCAACAGATAGGCACAGGCGTGCTCGTAGACATCCTGCGTGGGACGGCCAGCCCTGAAGTGACCGAGAAAGGCTATCAGAAGCTGAAAACATTCGGAGCCGGTCGTGAAATCCCGGCTCGCGACTGGCAGGACTACCTGCTGCAAATGCTGCAACTGGGCTATTTCGAAATTGCCTACAACGAGCACAACCACCTGAAGGTGACCCCCGCAGGCAGTGAAGTACTGTTTGGCAGAGCCCGCGCACAACTGGTCGTTATCAAACGGGAAGAAAAAGGAACGGAAAAACAGAAAAGGGCCGCGAAAGGCTCCCGGACAGAAGTACCGGGGATGGAAGGCAACGGAGGCAATCAGCAAGAACTCCTCGACGTCTTGCGGGCATTGCGCCAACAGTTGGCCGACCAGGAAGTACTGCCCGCCTACATCGTCCTGTCGGACAAGGTATTGCATCAGCTCTGCACCTCCCGCCCTACTACCATCGAAGCATTTGGAAACATCAGCGGAATCGGAGAATACAAAAAGAAAAAGTACGGCAAATACTTCGTGGAAGCCATCAAGAAGTTCAGCAAGTAAGGAAATAATGGCTCAACGGCATTGGCGCATCAGCTCGCGCAATTCAGCTTGCGGTACGCCCAACGAGACAGCCTTCTCAAAGTCCTGTCTGGCCTGCTTTTTCTTGCCTTGAGAAAGATAGATTTGACCACGCGTCAGGTAAGCTTCGGCCTGTGACGAATCCAGCCGCATCGCCTCTTCCAAATCCAGAAGAGCCGATTCAGGATGCTGCATCTCCTGCTCCACCCCGGCCCTTGCCACATAGAGCACAGCCAATTGCGTACGTTCAGTCTGCTGTCCGGATTGTTCGTCAATCATGCGGTTCAGCAGTGAAAGCGCTTCAGGCAGCCTGCCTTCCTTTTGCTCCAGCGTAGCCAGTCCGAGACGTCCGTTATAACTGGAGGGATCGAGCTTCAGCAGATGTTCGTAGTCGGCCCTGGCCGATTTATAGTCGCGCATCTTCATATAAATATAGGCACGCATCAGCAAAGCTTCCTGATTGTCTTTCTCCTTATCCAGCGCCAACGAGTAATCGACACGGGCGGCATCGTCCCGCCCCAACTCCAGATTAAGCGCGGCACGATTCAACAGGATGGGCACAGAATGCGGAGCGAAGTTCAAGGCAAATGTATAAGACTCCAGCGCATGCTCATAACGCCGCTGTTTCCGCTGTATGACGCCCAAATTGGAAAACAAAAACGCGTTGCGGGGATTGGCCGGCTCCAACTTCAAAGCCTGCCGGATGTAATCCTCGGCCTGCGCCAAGCTGTCCTGTTCAATAGCAGCCAGGGCACGATCGCTCAATTCCTGGTAAGTCTGTGCACCGGCAGATGCCGCCATCGTACACCCAAAGAGAAAACAAAACAGTATTTTTTTCATGCTACATTATCCAAACGGTTTCAATAAGAAACCGCTAACAGTTTTAAAGTTGACCCAAAAGGCAAACTACGCCGACCGAAATCAATCCAAAGGATAGGCATCGAACGCAAACAACTCGGTAGACAGATAGCGTTCTCCTGTATCAGGTAACAAAGCAACAATCGTTTTGTTCGCAAACTCCGGCCGTGCGGCCAACAAACGGGCCGCATAGACTGCTGCTCCTGAAGAGATGCCTGCCAGCAAGCCTTCGGTAGCAGCCAAGTCGCGCCCTCCACGGATAGCCTCATCATCGGGCACAGGCATCACCTCGTCCACCACCGTTGCATCATAGATGGCAGGAACAAAATTGGCCCCAATGCCCTGAATGCGGTGAGGAGCCGCCTGGCCGCCTGCCAGCACCTGAGAGGAAGCCGGCTCAACAGCCACCACATAGACATGCGGATTGTGACGCTTCAAGGCTCGCGCCACCCCACAGACCGTACCGCCGGTACCCACACCTGCCACAAAGACATCGACGCGTCCTTCTGTATCCGACCAGATTTCCTCGCCGGTAGTGCGTTCATGGGCAGCCGGATTGGAAGGGTTTTCAAATTGCTGAAGAATCACAGATTCAGGAATGGCTTCTCTCAACTCTTCGGCCTTGGCAATAGAGCCGGCCATGCCCGTCCGTCCGTCCGTCAAAACAATTTCAGCCCCCAATGCCTTCAGCAGGTTCCTGCGCTCTACGCTCATGGTTTCGGGCATGGTCAGTATCAGGTGATAGCCTTTGATGGTAGCGACCATGGCCAGCCCTACCCCCGTGTTGCCGCTGGTAGGTTCTATAATCGTGGCACCCGGCTTCAATACGCCGCGCGCCTCCGCATCTTCTATCATGGACAGGGCTACACGGTCTTTCACGCTGCCTGCGGGGTTGAACGACTCCAATTTGGCTACCAGATTAGTTGCCAAACCATACTTCCGGCTATATCCCGCCAATTCCATCAGCGGGGTATGTCCGATCAGTTCTGTCAGATTCTTCGCTATTCTTGCCATAACATTCCTTTTTTGTATTACAAGTCCCGTCCGGCTCCCCACCGGGCTTCACGCCACGAAAATAGCAATAAGTGATGAATGGAAGAACAGAATTCATCAAATTCCGCTATTGAGATGCGCAAAAATCAATGAATTAAGTTTCGCAAGTTTATTAACGGGTTGCAGTTAAGGAGTTAAGCCTATACCTTTTATGAATGGTAAATGGTTAATGGTTAATGATAAATGGTAAATGGTTAATGGTAAGTGATGAATAAATTCTTCATTCTTCATTCCTCATTCTTCATTTTTCCGTTCCTCATTCTTCATTTCTCATTATCTTGTCTATTGGCTTTAACTCCTAAGCCCGCCTTGGTGGGCGATAACTCCTTTTAACTTCTTTAACTCCTGCAAGTTTGGCTTCGCCGATTTTCAATTTGCACTTGCGAAACTTGAGACAACGATTTGCTTCCAATCAATATACCAGTTTCACGTTGTCCACCCAGAAAGAATTTCCGGGAGAACCGATGTAGGCACCACCGTGACTGGAAGTAAATTGCAGGACAAGATGGGTAGGCACATCGTCTTCCGTGCCCCAAGCCACTTCTTGAATAGGCACACTCTCGCCCTTACTGTTCAAGGCATAACGTTCCTCCACCTGCAGGCGCATCATGTGTGACTTGTAGGCAGGATCGCCCGTAATGTTGCCGTACATGATGGGATAAGTAACGTTGTTGCGCCAGTCGGGAGTTGTCGTATAATAACGTACGACCATGGTACCCACGCGCTTGGCATAGATGTTGCCGTCCTTGTCTTCCCAGCGCTTCTGCAAAAAGAGGCATACAGCCGGAAAATCCTTTCCGGCCACGTCCGTAATGCGGCTGAAGCCGGTGGCACGAATACGGTTCTCGCGGTCGGACATCTTGATTTTGTAATCAAACTGAATGGCAATGGGCTTCTTGGTGAAAGGAATGCCCGAATCCAACATCTTCTGCGGATTCTTGGTGCCCTTGATAGGTTCGTGAACCTCCCCCAAAAAGATAGAGCCAGCCGCCAGCACGGTGATATCCACAATCCCAAACACCTTCACGCTTTCCATACGGGTGTCCAGACGGGCGCAATAGCCGTCGCCCCTTTTCTCGGGGAAGACGGATGTATTGGTCTTCGTGATGCCGGCTACCCGAGCCATCACATTGGAAGTGGCCCACGGGGAACCGCCCATATTTTTGTAGGCACTATTGTCCTGAATGGTAGCGGTAGGCGCTATGGCATAAACATGCTTGGTCTCACCTCCAATAATGGAGGATTCCTTAATCTGACGATCTACCCACTGGTCCATATTGCCGAAAGGCAACATCTCCACGTTGTGCTGGGCCGATACGGACGACGCGCCCGCCATGACAAACAGTAATGCTGAAACAAATGTTTTTATCTGCATGGTTCCTCCTTTTTTAAATCTCATATCCCCACTGATTCAGTGCAAAACCCCAATTGTCCTGCACCAGACGCACTGTACGGTCATCGTACTGATACTTATTCTTTTTGTATCCCTTCTTACCGCCCACATATTTGCTGATGGCATCGCGGGCTTCTGCAAAGCCGGGAATGGACAAAGCCTCGTAGATATGCTCTGTCATGCCCATCGCGTCGGCCTCAAAATCCTCGAACTTCACTTCTATCAGATTTCCGGCCGGAATACAACTTTTGTCCGCCTCATACTTATGATAGAGTTTGGCATAGACGGACAGGATGTTCTGCTCCAGTACGGCATTGTCTATGTCCTGCAGTTTCAGGGGCTGGATAGTGTTGGTAAAGAAGCTGCGTGTACTCTCAAACACCGTATAAGGATTGCGCATCAGGTAGATGAACTTGGCATTGGGGAACATCTTCACCAGCTCCTTCACCCGACCCGTATGCGGCGGGTTCTTGCTGAGGAACTGGGTGCCATGCGTATTCCAAAGGGAAATCTTGATGAGTTTGATAAAAGTGTCCTCAAACACCTTCAGTTCGTCGGCCGTAATGTCATCAAACAACAGATACTTGTCGGCATATTCCTGTTGGTATTCAGGAAAGAACCAGAAGTTGTAATAGGTGTAAGGCATCATATTGGCCAAAGCGAACTCCTCTTCCTGAGGCAAGTCGACCGCCAGCTCCATGTTGTCGGTAGGACGCTTGTCGGGCATCAGCCAGCTCATATTTTTCTTGAAGAAAGGCTGCCCCCACATCATGAGGTGTGGAAACACGGTCTGATAGGTCGTGTTATAGCCGAAATGACGGTCGCAAGAAAAGACATTGTGGACAAAGGTTGTCCCGCTGCGCCAATGGCCCAAGATGAACACAGGGTCATGCTCCAGCGGTTTGTCTGCCAACAGTTTCTCATACCGTCTGTCCTGCAAGGGGACCAGCAGGGAAAGCAGACGGCAGACCATCTTCGTCAGGCGGTACTTGCCTTTGTAGGCAGCACCGATGTTCCGCCCGTCCGTTATCGCCTTAAAGGTCTTCCAGTCTGCACCGACCAGCGTATTGATCGGCAGTTTATTGAATTCAAGTAATCCCATATCAATCTTTGTAACTTATTTCATTTCAGTTTCGCAAGTTTACTAACGGGTTGTAGTCAAGGAGTTAAGCCAATACCTTTTATGAATGGTAAACGGTTAATGATAAATGGTTAAGGGTTAAGGGTAAGTGATGAATAAATTCTTCATTCCTCATTCCTCATTCCTCATTCTTCATTTTTCCGTTCTTCATTCCTCCGTTCCTCATTATCTTGTCTATTGGCTTTTAACTCCCAAGCCCACCTTAGTGGGCGGTAACTTCTTCTAACTCCTTTAACTCCTGCAAGTCTGGCTTCGCCGATTTTCAATTCGCACCTGCGAAACTTGAGTAACTTATTTCACAATTCTCACCCCAATGCCCTGACGTTCCAGTGCCTTCACCGCCTTTTCCACGGCTTCGTAATGTTCGGGAACAATACCCAACTTGGGCAAGTCGAGTACAGGAATGTCGGCAGACAGGTGCATGTCCTTGTCCTCCACCCGATTGATTATCATACCGACGGCGCTGGTGTTGTTCGTAATGGGGTCTATCAGAATAAACGAGCCGCAAGCCTTGTTTTTCTGATAGGGGTCAAAAAACAGTTCTTTGGCCGTGGTCAGCACCACGCGGGCAATCTGGTTGAGCTGCATCGGCAGGGTCTCTTGGGTCAGCCTGCCGTTCTCCAGCGAAAGGTGCTCCATCGTATTGACATCCACCTTATACTTGATGGAATCAATGTGCGTACGGCTCAGGTTAGTGGTCTGCTTGATGAAGAACGACTTGTTGACATCCATCGGCTCTTCGTCCATCCACACCAGCATCGCCTCAAAGTTACGGCCTACGATAGGCAGGTTGTCAGGATGTACCAGCATCTCACCGCGCGACACATCTATCTCGTCCTCCAGCGTCAACGTGACAGACTGGGGAGAAAAGGCATAATCCAGTTCACCGTCGTAAGTAACAATACTCTTGACGCGCGACTTTTTGCCCGAAGGCAAGGCCAGCACCTCGTCGCCCTTGCGCACAACGCCCGAAGCAACCTTTCCACAAAAACCGCGGAAGTCCAGATTGGGGCGCAGGACATACTGCACTGGGAAACGGAAATCGCTCAGGTTATGATCGTTGTCAATGTGTACCGTCTCCAGGAAGTCGAGCAGGGAGATGCCTCCGTACCAGGGAGTGCGCTCCGACTTCGTCACCACATTGTCGCCGTCGAGTGCCGAAAGGGGAATGCAAGTGACATCGGGAATGCCAAGCGGCGCAACGAACTCCTTATAATCGGCCACAATCCGGTTGAACACCTCTTCCGAGAAGTCCACCAGGTCCATTTTATTGACGGCCAGCACCACGTGCTTGATACCCAACAAGGATACCAGAAACGTGTGGCGGCGGGTCTGGGTGATGACACCCATCCGGGCATCGACCAGAATGATGGCCAGGTTGGCCGTGGAACCGCCGGTAATCATGTTGCGTGTGTACTGCTCGTGTCCCGGCGTATCGGCAATAATGAACTTACGGTTATTGGTCGAGAAGTAACGATAGGCCACATCGATGGTGATACCCTGCTCACGTTCAGCCTTCAGTCCGTCCAGCAACAAGGCATAGTCTATGTGGTCGCCGGCATTCCCCATCCGCTTGCTGTCACGCTCCAGGGCATCAAGCTGGTCTTCGTACAATTTCTTGCTGTCAAACAGCAGGCGGCCTATCAGCGTGGACTTGCCGTCGTCCACCGAACCTGCCGTCAGGAAGCGAAGCAGGTCTTTCTGTTCGTCCTTGTCAAGAAAAGCCTTTATATCTAAATTCTTATCCATAGCTTGTCCTTTCTTTTAATTTAAAAGTAACCTTCGCGCTTCTTCTGCTCCATGCTCGCCTCCTGGTCGAAGTCAATTACACGGGTGGTGCGCTCGCTCTTGGTAGTGGTCATCATCTCCTCCACTATCTTCTCGATAGTGTCGGCATTGCTCTCCACCGCACCCGTCAACGGCCAGCATCCCAGCGTGCGGAAGCGCACCATGCGCATCTGTATCTTGTCACGGTATTGTTCGGGCAGGCGGTCGTCGTCAGCCATAATCAGGTTGCCGTCAATTTCCACACAGGGGCGTTCCTTGGCAAAGTACAGGGGCACAATGGGAATGTTCTCCAAGCGGATATACTGCCAGATGTCCAGTTCCGTCCAGTTGCTCAGGGGGAACACGCGGATGCTTTCGCCCTTGTGTACACGGGCGTTATAGATGTCCCACAGTTCGGGACGCTGGTTCTTGGGGTCCCACTGGTGGAACTTGTCACGGAAGGAGAAAATACGTTCCTTGGCACGCGACTTCTCCTCGTCGCGACGGGCACCGCCGAAAGCGGCGTCGAAGCGGTACTTGTCCAGCGCATGCAGCAGAGCCTGCGTCTTCATCAGGTCGGTATGCACCTTGCTGCCATGGGTGAAAGGCCCCACACCGGCACGGAAGGCTTCCATATTACTCTCCACAATCAGGTTCCAGCCGTATTTCTTCGCATATTCGTCGCGGAACTGAATCATTTCCTTGAACTTCCATTTGGAATCAATGTGCATCAACGGGAAGGGAACCTTACCCGGATAGAAGGCCTTCTCGGCCAGACGCACCATCACAGACGAATCCTTGCCGATGCTGTAGAGCATGACCGGATTCTCGAACTCGGCAGCCACCTCACGAATGATATGAATAGACTCTGCCTCAAGCTCCTTCAAATGACTTAACTTATATTCTTCCATAATTATATCTCTCTCTTCTGAATTTTCGGTAATACAAGCTCCAGCAGGCGGTTGACGCACTCTTCGAGCGTCAGCACGGAAGTGTCGAGCGTCAGTGCCGGCGAAGCGGGGACATCGAAAGGAGCTGACACACCCGTAAAGTCCTTGATTTCGCCACGACGGGCACGGGCATACAAGCCCTTGACATCCCTGCGCTCACACTCCTCCAACGGAGTGCTGACGTAAATTTCCAAGAAGTTTTCACGTCCGATGATGTCGGCAGCCATCTGACGGATGTCGTTGCCGGGGCTGATAAAGGCGGCAATGGTGATGATGCCGGTGTCGATGAACAGTTTGGAAACCTCTGCTATCCGACGAATATTCTCCACGCGGTCTTCCGCACTGAATCCCAAGTTCCTGTTAATGCCGCTGCGGATGTTGTCGCCATCGAGAATGCGGCACAACAGGCCGCGCTTGTGCAGCTCCCGTTCAAGGGCTATCGCAATCGTACTCTTGCCGGAACCGCTCAGTCCCGTAAACCAAACCATGACGCTGTGCTGCCCCAGGAGTTCCTCTTTGTCCCGACGTGACAACATGCTGTCGAATATGGGATATATGTTATCGTTTTTTGTCATATCTTATGTCATTACTGTTTAAAAAGGCCAGATAATAGGTATCAGAAATACAGAAATCAAAAAGGTTATGAGATTCAGCGGCAGTCCGATGCGGACAAAATCCATAAACTTGTAGTTACCGATGCCCTGCACAATCAGATTGGTCTGGTAACCTATGGGGGTGGAGAAACTGGCAGAAGCCGCCATGCAGATGACCACAAAGAACGGCATGGGATCCACTCCCAACTGAGACGAAATGGACAAGGCAAGCGGAAACGCCAAAGCTGCCGCCGCATTGTTGGTGATGAGCTCGGTAAACAGGTTGGTAATGATAAACAGGGCCGCCAGCAGCACATGAGGACCGTAGTGCTCCGTCATGCCAATGATGTAGCAGGCCACGGCATCGGCCACGCCGGAGTTGACCATAGCCTTGCTGATGGCAAAAGCGCAGGCAATAGTTATCAGAATGTCCCAGGAAATGTATTTGGTGTACTTGCGGGCCGGAAAGATTTTAGTCCATGCCATGATGACGGTAGTCACCGAAACAAAGAAAAACATGTCCAGACGGATGGACGGGAAAGCCTCTTTCACGGCAGGAAGTTCGCCCACTGTAGCTCCGACAATCATCAGCACCAGCAAGACAAGTGCAAACCAGCGCTTCCCCCTGCCGGCAGCCGTATCCACGTCCTTGCCGTTAGCCAGGAGGACAAAGACCGAAGACTCGCCCCACGCCTGAATGAAAGTATCATCGGCCATGACAACCAGTGTATCACCCTCGCGCAGGCGGACATTGGCCAGATTTTGGGTGATGCTGGCTCCACCCCGCTTGATTTCTATCACTTCCGCCCCATAGTGGCGCTTGAAGTCGAAAGCTCCCAACCGCTTGTTGATGCCCGGGAAACGGGCACCCAGCACGGCCTCTACCGGATGTAAGGTTCCATGCTCTTCGTCCGACTTTATCGCCTCCTGGCGGACATCCGGCAACAGTTTGGACGAGAACAACAACAGGTAGACAATACCTGCCAGAGCAATGAATACACCGACCTTCCCCAACTCAAACATGGTAAAGCCCTCGAAACCGGCTTCCAATATCATGCCGTGTACCACCAGATTGGTGGAAGTGCCTATCAACGTACAGATACCACCCAGGATGGTGACGTAGGAAAGGGGTATCAGGAACTTGGTGGCGGGCAACTTCACCGCCTCGGCCCATCGTTTGATGATGGGGGCAAAGATAACGACCACCGGCGTATTGTTCAGAAAGGCGGAAATAAAGGAGATGGTGGGCAACATGCGGAGCTGAGCCTTGAACACGCTGGTCTTTTCCTGCGGAAGCAACTTCTTGATAATCTGCCCCAATGCACCGGACTGCCTCACGCCCTCACTGACCAGGAACAACATGGCCACCGTAATCATGCCCTTGTTGCTGAATCCTTCCAGCATTTCCTTGGGCGACAGGATGCCTGCACACAAGAACAGCACCACCACCGAAAAGAGCACCATGCCGGGACGCATCTTGTCCATAATCAAAGCAACGACCATGCCCAGCAACGCCAGGAGTACAAATACAATCTCAAACGTCATAGGCTTTCGGCTTTAGGATGTGCATGCTTGTCTTCCACGATGAACCACGGATTCAGCAGATTCTCCTTATTATATAATAAAGGCTGTTCCGTACCGGCCTGATAGATTTCCTTGCCGGCCGCCTTCGCCACAGCGTGCCCGGCTGCAGTGTCCCACTCCATGGTAGGCGCAAAACGGGGATAAACGTCGGCCTTTCCGCAAGCCACCAGACAAATCTTCAGAGAACTGCCACTGGAAATCAGTTCCACATCGCCATGACTCCGCTTCATTTCCTCTATGTAGGCTTCCGTCTCCGGCGTCAGGTGTGAACGGGAGGCCACAATGACAAATCTGTCACGCTCCTCCACTTCGGGCAAGCGGACGGCGTCCGCCTTCAATGCTTCCAGCGTCCGGCCATCGCCGTCGGTAATGCCGGCAAGCCGATAGGCTCCGTCGCCCTCGACTCCCCAATAGAGTTCCTTCGTCACCGGCACATATACCACGCCCATCACCGGCTTCGTCCCGACAATCAAAGCGATGTTCACCGTAAACTCTCCGTTGCGTTTGATAAACTCTTTAGTGCCGTCCAACGGATCGACCATCCAGAAAGTCTCCCATCCGCACCTTTCAGCATAAGGGACGGAAATACCTTCCTCGCTCAACATGGGAAAAGGTGTCTGTTCCAGCCTCTTCCGAATAATTTCATGTGCCCTCTTGTCGGCAAGGGTCAACGGAGAATTATCCGCTTTTCTTTCAATTCCAAAATCGGAAGACGGGTCATTATACACCGCAAGAATTTCCCTACCAGCCAACAAAGCGGCATCAATTGCCTCTAATATATAATGCTGTTCCATACTGTGCTCTCTGATATGGGGGACAAAAGTAGAAACTATTCTATTGCAAATAGTTTTCCAAAAGGTTTTATAACTTCTTTTAAACTCCGAGACAGTATTTATTAACACTTTTCACAAACTCAAAAATGAGGCTTTACAATCGGGATGAAGAATTAACCATCCATATACTTTCCATTTGGAAATTCCACAACAGATGGGATTGGGCTGTCGGTTTACTATGGTCAGTATCTCCACACAGGCACATCGGGCCGCTGTCTTTATGCAACTCGACCCTATGACGGGGATGAAACGGCAACTTTCCTCCAATAGCGTGCGCATCAGACCGAAGAGATAGCCACACCGCTGTCGAATACTCTGCCTACTTCAGTGAAATCACGCTGTTATCCGGCGTCCGTTAAACTCTCTCGGGCAAAGATACGATCTTTCCCAAAGACAATAAGCATGCCGAGCATACCCATAAAAAAGGTGGCAACTTCACAGCCGCCACCTTATCAAGGAGAGGAGAAAAGCTCCCCTCTATGAATTACCAAAAAGAAGTCGGTTTATCATCAGAGACGATACAGCAACCAGGAACCCTGGAAGTCCGAACGACCCGGATAGCGAGCCTTGAAGGCATCGCGGGCATTTTCAGCTTCGGCACGGGTAGCAAACGTACTTACAACCACCCGATACATCGCCTTTTCAGCATTGAACACAACAATGGCATTATAGCCTTCTTTATCCAAAAAGCCTTTCAGGCTTTCAGCATTAGCTTTCACGCCAAAACTGCCGCATACCACACTGTAATCCTTCAGGCCATCTTGCGAACCCGTCACCACCGTCACTTTTTCCTGCCGGACTTCGGCCGGAGCACTTTCCACGACCTTCACTTCTGTCGGAGCACTGATGGCAGGCGACACCTCTTCAGCCGGAACCGTATTCTGCGGTTCAGCCAGCTCCTGCTGTTTGGCTTTCTCGTAAGCTTTCTTATAAGCACTTTCACTCGATTTACAAGAAGAGAATGCAAACAGGATGCAAACTCCCAAACCCAAAACTGCTAATTTTTTCATTTTTTCTCTTGATTGTTATAATTAATAATGTTGTAAGTTTCACAAGTCCAAAGCCAGAAAATGAGCAGTCTGCCCTGCTCCACACGCTTTCCGGAACCAGACCCATAAAACACCGGATTCGCATTGTCTATTCCTTTGAAGCAGCAAATTAATAGAAAATCCCGCACGTTTCAAAGGATTAGTCTCAAAAAGGAACAAACATTCTGCTTTTAGCGAACAAAGGTACTGTTTTAAACAAGATTATAATAGAAACACGGCCGTTAAATTTAATTAATGGCAATCTGAACACCCCAAAGACACAGATACTAAAGTCTATTCAGCCCTACCAGGTATCTATAAAAGGAACTACTACCCAAACAGGGGGGGGACTCCAAGCCGGGAATTTGACAAAGAACTCTAAAAAAGTCGCCAATTCTTTTTGCAGATTCAAATAAAGCTGTACCTTTGCACCCCGTAAACAACAGCCCGCCGATATAGCTCAGTTGGTAGAGCAACGCATTCGTAACGCGTAGGTCGCCGGTTCAAGTCCGGCTATCGGCTCTCTTCCCCTCCACAAATTATTTTCCCGATACATCAAATTGCGAGACAAAGACAAAGCATACGCTTCATGCGTCGTGCAATATTTGTGCGCGCCCGTATTTGTTGTTGAGAAAAATTATTTTCCAAACAATGCCCATACCATCCTTCCGAAAGCGGTGAACAGCCGTCAGAAGCTTACCCGACAGGCCCTACACGTACTTCTGAAGGGGGTACGGCTCTTCATTTGCCGGACGCTTGCACGGTCCGCGGTGAACGCTTGCATTACGTTTGCTGGACACTTGCACGGCCCGCGCTGGACACTTGTACGGTCCGAACGCAATGCAAGTGTCCTCGCACGTCCTTCCACATTGTATAAAAATCCGAAAACAACGGGCCGGACAGGGTTTGCATTTCGCAGATTCTTTATACCTTTACCCCCCATTAAGACAACGATATGAAGAAAAGAACCAAAAGAATGATTTGGGGAGGAGTCATCGCCCTGTTCCTCATCGGCCTGGCAGGCGCCGGAATGGTGTACTACTTCCTGTTTGCTCCCCAGTTCCACCCCGCAAAGACGGCGTATGTCTACGTGGACCGCGACGACACGGCAGACTCCGTCTATGACAAGGTAAAGGCCGCGGGCCGCTGCAACCGTTTTCAGGGTTTCAGGTGGCTTGCCAAGTATCGCGACTATGCCTCAAACATCCATACGGGACGCTATGCCATCCATCCGGGCGAGAATGCCTACCACGTGTTCAGCCGCTTCTACCGCGGCTATCAGGAACCCATGAACCTGACCATCGGCAGCGTGCGGACGCTGGACCGGCTGGCACGCAACGTGGGCAGGCAGCTGATGATAGACTCGGCCGAGATTGCACAGCTGATGCACGACTCCCTCTACCGGCAGAAACTGGGCTATCGGGAGGAGACACTCCCCGCCCTGTTCATCCCCGAGACCTACCAGGTGTACTGGGACATGACGGCGGACGAGTTCTTCGACCGGATGCAGAAGGAGCACGCACGCTTCTGGAACGAAGAACGGCTGAAAAAGACGGAAGCCATCGGCATGACGCCCGAAGAAGTGGCCACACTGGCCTCCATCGTGGAGGAGGAGACCAACAACCGGGCCGAAAAGCCCGTGGTGGCCGGACTCTACATCAACCGCCTGAAGAAGGGAATGCCCCTGCAGGCCGACCCCACCATCAAGTTTGCCGTGCAGGACTTCGCCCTGCGACGCATCACCAACGACCTGCTGAACGTCCGCTCGCCCTACAACACCTACCTCAACACCGGGCTGCCTCCCGGCCCCATCCGCATCCCCACACCCGCGGGACTGGACGCCGTACTGGACTACACCCGGCACAACTACCTCTACATGTGCGCCAAGGAGGACTTCTCGGGCACGCACAACTTTGCCTCCAACTATGCGGAGCACATGAGAAATGCCAGAAAATACTGGGCAGCATTAAATAAAAGAAAGATTTTCAAGTGAAATTGTGATAAAATAAAAGCAAAAGGCTATATTTGCGAGCATTATTGAAAAACGAGACCCAAACTTAAACAATCCAATCTATGAGCAAACAACTCTTACTTGGCGACGAAGCCATAGCACAAGCTGCGCTGGATGCCGGACTTTCGGGCGTTTACGCCTATCCCGGCACCCCCTCAACAGAAATCACAGAATATATACAGAGTATGCCCATCACCGCCGAACGGAACATCCACAACCGCTGGTGCTCCAACGAAAAGACTGCCATGGAGGCTGCGCTGGGCATGTCCTTTGCCGGAAAGCGTTCGCTGGTCTGCATGAAGCATGTGGGCATGAACGTGGCGGCAGACTGCTTCATCAACTCGGCCATCACCGGCGTCAGAGGCGGCATGATTGTAGTGGCGGCAGACGACCCCAGCATGCACTCCTCGCAGAACGAGCAGGACAGCCGCTTCTACGGCGACTTTTCACTGATTCCCATGTACGAACCCAGCAACCAGCAGGAGGCATACGACATGACATACAGCGGCTTTGCCTTCTCCGAGCAGACGGGCGAACCCATCCTGATGCGTATGGTGACCCGCCTGGCCCACTCCCGCTCGGGCGTGGAGCGCAAGGAGCAGCAGACGCAGAACGAACTGTCCTTCGGCAACGACCCGCACCAGTTCATCCTGCTGCCGGGCAATGCGCGCAAACGCTACAAGGCCCTGCTGGAACGTCAGGAGGAATTCATCAAGGCATCCGAAGAGTCTCCTTACAACCGCTACACGGACGGCCCCAACAAAAAGCTGGGCATCGTGGCCTGCGGCATCGGCTACAACTACCTGATGGAAAACTATCCCGAAGGCTGCGAATATCCCGTACTGAAGATAGGCCAATACCCGCTCCCCAAGAAACAGCTGATGAAGCTGGTGGAAACGTGCGACGAAATTCTGGTACTGGAAGACGGACAACCCTTTGTAGAAAGACTGATTAAAGGTTACTTGGGCATCGGGGTCAAAGTGAAAGGACGCCTGGACGGAACCCTGTCGCAAGACGGCGAACTGAACCCCGACAAAGTGGCACGGGCCGTAGGCAAGGAAAACAAGGCCCAGTTCGGTGTCCCCTCGCTGGTGGAAATGCGCCCGCCTGCACTGTGCGACGGATGCGGCCACCGCGACATGTACACCGTGCTGACACAAGTGCTCAAGGAAGAATATCCCACCCATAAGGTGTTCAGCGACATCGGCTGCTACACACTGGGAGCCAACGCACCTTTCAACGCCATCAACTCGTGCGTAGACATGGGAGCTTCCATCACCATGGCCAAGGGTGCTTCGGACGCAGGTCTGCATCCGGCCGTAGCTGTCATCGGCGACTCTACCTTCACCCACTCGGGCATGACCGGCCTGCTGGACTGCGTGAACGAGAATGCCAACGTGACGATTGTCATCTCGGACAACGAGACGACCGCCATGACGGGCGGACAGGATTCGGCCGGAACAGGACGCCTCGAGGCCATTTGTGCCGGCATCGGCGTAGCCCCCGAACATATCCGTGTGGTAGTCCCGCTGAAAAAGAATTATGAGGAGATGAAAGCCGTCATCCGCGAGGAAATCGAGTACCGCGGCGTGTCCGTCATCATCCCCCGCAGAGAGTGTATCCAGACTTTAGCCCGCAAAAAACGTAACAAATAAAACATCATGAAAAAAGACATCATACTCTCCGGCGTGGGAGGACAAGGCATCCTCTCCATCGCCACCGTCATAGGCCAGGCCGCCCTGAAGGACGGACTCTACATGAAACAGGCAGAAGTGCACGGCATGAGCCAGCGGGGTGGCGACGTACAGTCCAACCTGCGCATCAGCGACCGCCCCATCGCCTCGGACCTGATTCCGACCGGCAAGTGCGACCTGATTATCTCCCTGGAACCGATGGAAGCCCTGCGCTACCTGCCCTACCTGGGTCCCGAAGGATGGCTGGTGACCAACGAAGCACCGTTCATCAACATCCCCAACTATCCGGACGAGGCAGCCATCAAAGGCGAACTGGACAAACTGCCCCACAAGATTGTGCTCAACGTGAACGAAGTGGCCAAGGAAGTAGGCTCGCCGCGGGTAGCCAACATCGTCCTGCTGGGTGCCACCATTCCGTTCCTGGGGATAGATTATAATAAGGTACAGGACAGCATCCGCGAAATTTTCCAACGCAAGGGAGATGCAGTCGTTGACATGAATCTCAAGGCCCTGGCCGCCGGAAAAGAGATTGCAGAGAAAACCATGTAAGAGAACACATCCGAATTACAAAAACATCCACTAAAACTTGAATACCATGAACGACAAATACTGGGAAGAAGACATAGAAACCATGCCAAGGGAGAAACTGCGTGAACTTCAGGTACAACGGCTGAAGAAGACCATCAGCATTGCAGCCAACTCTCCCTATTACAAGAAAGTCTTCCAAGAACATCACATCACGCCAGACTGCATCCGGACCGTAGACGACATACGCAAAATTCCCTTCACCACCAAAGCCGACATGCGGGCCAACTACCCCTTCGGACTGGTGGCAGGCAACATGCGCGAGGACGGCGTGCGCATCCACTCGTCCAGCGGCACGACCGGCACACCGACCGTCATTGTCCACTCGCAACACGACCTGGATTCATGGGCTAACCTGGTGGCACGCTGCCTGTACATGGTGGGGGTGCGCAAGACGGATGTTTTCCAGAACAGTTCGGGATACGGTATGTTCACAGGAGGGTTGGGCTTCCAATACGGTGCGGAGCGCCTGGGCGCCCTGACCGTTCCTGCCGCTGCCGGCAACAGCAAGCGCCAGATCAAGTTCATCATGGACTTCAAGACCACAGCCCTGCACGCCATTCCCAGCTACGCCATCCGTCTGGCCGAAGTGTTCCAGGAAGAGGGCATCGACCCTACGTCAACGACCCTGAGAACCCTGCTGATTGGAGCCGAGCCCCACACCGACGAACAACGCAGAAAGATTGAACGGATGCTGGGAGTGAAAGCCTACAACAGCTTCGGAATGACCGAAATGAACGGACCGGGGGTGGCTTTCGAATGTACCGAACAGAACGGCATGCACTTCTGGGAAGACTGCTACCTGGTAGAAATCATCGACCCCGAAACGGGCGAACCGGTACCCGAAGGCGAAATAGGCGAACTGGTGCTCACTACCCTCGACCGCGAAATGATGCCGCTCATCCGCTACCGCACACGCGACCTGACCCGCATCCTGCCCGGCACCTGCCCCTGCGGACGTACCCACCTGCGCATAGACCGCATCAAGGGACGCAGCGATGACATGTTCATCATCAAGGGCGTGAACATCTTCCCCATGCAGGTGGAGAAGATACTGGTACAGTTCCCCCAACTGGGCAGCAACTACCTCATCACGCTGGAAACAGTGGACAATCAGGACGAAATGGTGGTGGAAGTGGAACTTAGCGACCTCTCCACCGACAACTACATCGAACTGGAGAAAATCCGCAAGGACATCACCCGCCAATTGAAAGACGAGATTCTGGTGACACCCAAGGTGAAACTCGTCAAGAAAGGTTCTCTGCCGCAAAGCGAAGGCAAAGCCGTTCGAGTCAGAGATTTGCGGGACAACAAATAACACGGAAAGGTTTCAAGGCAGACAACTGCCAACTCTCAGGCGTGGATGCGCGGACTGCTACAATGTCCGCAGCATCCGCGCCTGAAACATATCCCCTCTTCCACCACCGCGTGACCGCATTCAGTCCTCCAGGCAGACTCCCACACCTTTCAGCGACTTGAGCGAGACAGCCGGGTCCAGGGAAAGATACTTACGGAGCTTGGTGATGAAGACGTCCAGGCTGCGTGAGGAGTAGAAGTCGGCCGTTTCCCATACAGCGGTCAGGATGTCGTCGCGTTGGACTACTTGGCCTTTCCGGCGGCAGAGCATTTCGAGTATCCGCGCCTCTTTGGGCGTCAGCGCCTGGCGCTCCGTGCCGTAGCAGAGCTGGTGCTGTGCAGGCAGGAAGCGATAACCGCCGATGGCATATTCTTCTTCAGGAGCTTCTTCTTCCTGCGGAGCGGATACATTTTGCTTCATCCGCAGCACGGCCTGAATGTGTGCATTCAGTTCTTCGGGCAGGAAAGGCTTCTTGATGTAGAAGTCGGCGCCCGACTGATAGCCGTTAATGACGTCGCGTGCCGTCGTCAGTCCGGTGATGAAGATGACGGCCAGCCGGGGATAGCGTCGGCGGATGTGCTGCACCATCGTCATGCCGTCCATGACCGGCATCTCCACGTCGGACACTATCACATCGAACGGCCTTTGCTCCAACAGTTCCAAACCCTCCTTGCCGTTGAGGGCGGCGGTCACCTCGTAGCCGCCTATCATCTGCTCCAAGCTACTCTTCAGGATGAAACAGAGGTTCTTGTCGTCTTCTACCAGCAATACTCTTATCATAATTTATGGTTTTGAACGGGCAGAGCCAGCGTGAACTCGCTGAACTCACCCTCTATACTGTTTACCGAAACGCTTCCACCCATGGCCGTGATGACTTTGTACACAAAGTTCAGCCCCAGGCCGAAGCCGGACACTTTCTTCTCTTTCTTGTATTCCAGTCCGCCGCGGTCGAATTTCTCGAAGATGTGCTTCTGCCGCTTCAGCGGGATGCCCCAGCCGTTATCCCACACTTTGATGAGGACATTGCGGCCATGTTCCTCGGCAGACAGACGGATAGTCACTCGCTCACCGGAATATTTCAGCGAATTGTCTATCAGATTGACGAGGGCTTCCTTCAGGTATTCGGCATCGGCCGTTACCGTGAGAAGGTCCGGACAATGTTTTTCAAGACTCACTTCCTTGTCGGTCTTGACCCGGTATTTCTGTATCAGTTCGTCGAACAGAACAGAGGGGCTGACCTGTTCCTGCGCCAGCTTCAGACGCGACTGCTCCAACTTGGCGATGGTCAGAACCTTTTCAGACAAACTGAGCAGGTGGGCGCTCTCTTCGTTCAGAATGGCGAAATACTGTTTCTTCAGTTCGGGGTTCCGGTCCAGCAGGCCGCTTTCCAGCGTATGTCCGGTCATGGAAATGGTGGTGATGGGCGTCTTCATGTCGTGAATCATGGCGTAGGTGAAATCTTGCCGCAGGCGGGCTATCCGGTTCTGGCGGATGATGATGCGCACTTGATAGACGATGCATCCGGCCACGAAGACCAGCAGCAGGGCAGTAGCTACGAGCAGGACGCCCATCTGCCGGAAAGCAATCCAATAAGGGTTCAGGATGGTGGCCCGGATGGCCTGTGTATGTTCCCTGTTCAAATAGACTGGATTAGTCTGAAGCACCTTGAACGGATGTTTCCAGACAGAAGCAATCTTTTCCTGAAGAGGCGCACCAAGA
>NZ_CASFWU010000040.1 GCF_949298305.1 uncultured Bacteroides sp.
GCTGGAGAACCGCCACCGCAACGTGCTGAAAGCCTTCTACTCCGTCTTCAAGGCAGCCGACAGCCACTTGCAGTTCGTACTGCTGACGGGCGTGACGAAGTTCTCGCAGGTGAGCGTGTTCAGCGGCTTCAACCAGCCGAAGGACATCAGCATGGATGCCCGCTACGAGGCCCTCTGCGGCATCACGCAGGAGGAGCTGGAGCACTACTTTGCCGAGCCCATCGCACGTATGGCGGAAGAATATCGCTGTACGGTGGAGAAGATGAAGCTGCGGCTGAAGGCGCAGTACGACGGCTATCACTTCAGCAAGCGTCTGACCGACATCTACAATCCTTTCAGCCTGCTCAACGCCATGGACAGCCTTAGTCTGGACGACTACTGGTTCCGCTCGGGCACACCCACTTACCTCATCCGCCTGCTTTCCCACTTCGACGAGAACCTCAACGAGCTGACGAACAAGTATTACAGCCCCGAAGAGTTCATCGACTACAAGGCGGACGTGGAGAAACCACTGCCCATGATTTACCAGAGCGGCTATCTGACGGTCAAGGACTACGACAAGGAGTTCAACACCTTCCTGCTGGACTTCCCCAACAACGAGGTGAAGAACGGCTTCCTGACCATGCTGGCCTCTTCCTACCTGAAGCCTTCGGAGGAGACGGGCAGCTGGGTGCGGAGCGTGGTGACTGCTCTGCGTCGCGGCGAATTGGACAAGGTTCGCGAGCTGTTCACGTCTTTCCTGGCCGGCATTCCCTACACCATGCGGCGCAAGGAGAACGAAGCGGAAAGGGAGCGTTACTTCCAATATACTTTCTACCTCATCATGCGCCTCATCAGCGTCGTATTCGAGTTCAAGCTGGACGGCACGGCCGCAGAGGCTTTGCAGCAGATACACGCCAAGGGCTATGTCCGCGAATACTCCGCCGACCCGCGGCGGGTATATCAGATAGGCGCCGCGTTCTCGTCGGAGACGGGCACCATCAGCGACTGGAGGGTGGAATGATTTACACGGCTGTCTAAAAGCTCAGCCGTCCCGTGCAGCGCAAGTATTCCGTTTCGTAAATCTTGTACTGGGTGAGGGCTTCGATGCGGTTGCTTTCGGCCTGTTGCCATTGCGACTGGGCGTCGAGCAGGTCGGTCAGCGTGCTGAGGCCGTTGGCGTAGCGGTCGCTCATCACCCGCAGGTTTTCTTCGGCCTGGCGGCTGCCCAGTTCGGCCGTCTCTACCAGGTTGTAGCCGTCTGTCAGGTTCTGCACCGCCTGGCGCACCTCAATGCTCAGCAGGCGCGTGTTCTGTTGCAGGTCCAGGTGTGCGTCCTGCAAGTCCAGCTTGGCCTGCTTTACTTTCTTCAGCCCTTCGCCCCAGTGGAACAGGGGGATGCTGATTGAAGCCATCACCAGCCCGATGCCGTTGTCCAGACGCTGCGAGTAGGGGATGTAGTTGCCCTGCGCGTCGGCGGTCATTCCGTTCATCTTGATGTTGCCGTACCAGGCATATCCGGCCGAGAGGCCCACCTGTGGCAGAATGTTGCCGCGGGCCACCTTCACCTGCTGTTCGCGGGCCGCCACCTGCTGGTGCAGCAGGCGCAGTTCGGGGCGGAAGGCGATGCTTTCGTCCAGCTGTGCGGGCGCGCTTACTTTGATAATCGTGTCGGCAGGTGCGATGGGCGTGTCGAGCGGTCTGCCCAGCACGTGGCACAAGGCCAGGCGGCAGAGGTCGGCCCCGTTGCGTGCCTTCTGAAGCTGGTAGTTTATCTCGCTGCGCTTGGCGCTGATGCGCAGCAGCTCGTTGTCCGTTCCCATGCCGGCCTTGACGGCCGTCTCCACCTGGTTGTATAGGGTGTCCATCTGCGTTTGGTAGGCTTCCAGCATACGTACCTTGCGCCCCACGGCGATGTAGTTCCAGTAAGCCTGGTCGGCGTCGGCCACCACCTCCATGCGCGTCTTGCGCAGGGTTTCGGCGGCGCTTTCCTGCCCTATCCTGGCCAGCTTGTTGCCCGCCACAATCCGTCCGCCCGCATACAGCGGCTGGGTGACGCTGAGGCCGGCCATGTACATGCCGTGCATTTGCAGCTCGATGCCTGTCATCTCCATGTCGGGAAACATGTAGGTGCCCGAAAGCATGCCGTCCAGTTTGGGCAGATAGGCGCTGAAGGCAATCTCCTTGTCCAGCTTGGCACGGCGCAGGGCGTTGTCGGCCTTCAGCAGTTCTTCGTTGTTCTGCAGGGCCATGCGCCGGCATTCGGCCTGCGTGAGCGGAAGAGTTTCTTGTGCGCCTGCCCCGGCCGTGAGGCCGAGGGTCAGCGCGCTGAGTAGGATATATCTTTTCATGATTGCAGTTGTTTGAGGGTTGGTTCGTCTTCCGTCCTGCGCACGTGGTACAGGGCGGTATAGAAGATGGGCAGCAGGATGAGCGTGATGAGGGTTCCCACGGTGAGTCCGCCCATGATGGTGATGGCCATGGAGCCGTACATGGGGTCGCCCACCAGCGGCAGCATGCCCACAATGGTGGTGAGCGAGGCCATCAGCACGGGCCGCACGCGCGATACGGTGGCCTCTACCACGGCGTGGTAGGGGGGAAAGTGCTCTTCGCGTTGCAGGCGGTTGATTTCGTCCACCAGCACGATGGCGTTCTTCACCATCATGCCGATGAGGCCCATCATGCCGATGATGGCCATGAACGTGAACGGCTGGCGGAACAGCAGCAGGGCGGGCGTGATGCCGCAGGACACAAAGGGGAAGCAGAGCAGGATGAGCGCCACCTTCTTCCAGCTGTTGAAGAGCAGCAGCAGGATGGCCAGGATGATGAAGATGGTCAGTGGCAGGTATTTCATCAGGTTGCCGATGGCTTCGCCCTGTATCTCGCCCTCGCCCACCCAGCGCATCCGGTAGCCGGGAGGCAGGGGGATGGCCTCGATTTCTTTCTGGATGGAGGCAACCACCTTGGCGGGCGAGGCTTCGAAGAGGTCGGTGTTGGGGTCGCACTCTGCCTCGATGGCGCGCTGGCCGTTGATGCGGTAGACGAAGTTCTCCTCCCAGTCCAGGCGGATGTCGCGGGCCACGTTGCCCAGCGGCACGCTGCGGAACATCTTGTCCTGCAGCTCGTCCATGCCCTTGGCGCCCGTCAGGATGCCCCGCAGGTCGCTGTCGTTCATGCGCAGGTTCAGGGTGCTCCACACGGGGATGTCGTTCAGGTCGGCAATGCGGCTGCCGTCGGCGTTGCGCACCATCAGGTTGACGATGACCATGCGGTCTTGGTCGTTGAGCACGCCTACGGGCATGCCGTCCGTTGCGGCCAGCAGGGCGTTGGCCACGTCGCCGCGTTCAATGCCCGAGCGAAGGGCGTCCTCGCGCACGTAGTCGGCCACCAGTGCCTTGGCCCGTGGCTTCCAGTTGTTGTCCACCGAATAAGGGTCTACGTAGGGGCAGCGGCGCATGATGTCCTCTGCCTGGCGGCTCAGACGGCGCAGCACGGCGGGGTCGGGGCCGCTGAACTCCACTTCTACGGTGTGCGAGGTCGAAATGGAGAAGTTGTACTTGCGGATGCGGATGTAGGCGTCGGGATAGCGCTCGCGCAGTTGCCGTCTGACGGCGGGAATCTGCTCCACCACCGTGCGGTAGTCCTTGCAGTCCACCATCAGCTCGCCGTAGCAGTCGCCACCCGAGGTCATGGGGCGCACCAGGCAGTAGTGGGCGGGCGCGCTGCCCATGCTGGCGGCCACCCGCTCTATGGCGGGATTCTCCTTGAGCAGTGCCGACATCTGCAGCAGGTCGTGGCGCACGCGGTCCGGGTCGGTCTGCGAGGGCAGGTAATATTCCACGATGAACTGCCGGTAGTCGAAGTCGGGGAAGAAGAGGTTCTTGACCCGCGTCATGCCGAAGATGCACAGGGCCAGCACGGCCAGGGCAGTGGCGAGGGTCGACTTCTTGTGCCCCACCAGGAAGCCGATGGCCCGGCGCACCCAGCGGTGGACGGGGGAGTTGTGCACCTCCTGCGTCCGGCCTTCGCCCTTCTCGCGCACGGGCAGCCACGACTTGGCACAGACGGGCACCTGCGTGAGCGCCAGCACCCAGCTGGCCAGCAGGCTGACGCAGAGCACCAGGAAGAGGTCGCCCGCGTACTCGCCGGCCGAGTCGGGCGAGAGGTAGATGGCCAGGAAGGTGGACACGGCAATGACCGTGGCTCCCAGCAGGGGCATGGCGGTGTGCTGCCCGATGCGGTACAGGTAGGTCTTGGGACCCAGTCCGCGCTTCTTGTCCGTCAGGATGCCGTCCATGATGACGATGGCGTTGTCCACCAGCATGCCCATGGCTACGATGAAGGCGCCCAGGGAGATGCGTTGCAGGGTGGTGTCGCACATGAGCAGGATGGGAAAGGACACGGCGATGGTGAGCACCAGTCCGAAGCCGATGATGATGCCGCTGCGCAGGCCCATGGTGAACACCAGCACCAGGATGACGATGGCAACCGACTCCACCAGGTTAATCATGAAGGAGCTGATGGCCTCGTCCACCTTGTCGGGCTGGAAGAAAATCTTCTCCGTCGACATGCCCACGGGCACCTGCCGCATCACTTCCGCCAGCCGACGGTCCACGGCCCGGCCCACGTCGGGCACGATGGCGTTCTCCTCCAGCGTCAGGCAGATGGCCAGGGCGGGCTTGCCGTCCACGAAGAAGCCGTTGCGCTGGGGCTCGGAGTAGGTGCGTTCTATCTGCGCCACGTCCTCCAGGCGTATCTGCTTGCCCTGGGGCGTGCTGATGAGCAGGCGGCGGATGTCGTCCTCGTCGGTCAGGGCGTTGCTGACGCGCAGTTGCAGGCGGTCGTTGCCGCTCTGGTAGTTGCCCGCGTTCACGGTCTTGCCCGCATTCTGCAGGTTCATCATAATCTGGGTGGGGATGATGCCGTTGCGGGCTATCTTCTCCTTGGACAGGGTGATGTTGATGACCTCGTCGCGGTTGCCCGCAATGAGGATGCGCTTCACGCCCTTCACGCCCAGCAGCTCGCGGCGTATCAGCTTGGCGTACTTATAGAGTTCGGGGTAGGAGTAGCCCTCGCCGTGGAAGGCGTAGAAGATGCCGTAGACGTCCATCATGTCGTCCACCACGATGGGGTCGTAGCAGTCCTGCGGCAGCTTGGAGCGGCAGTCGTTCACCTTGCGGCGCAGCAGGTCGAAGTGCTGCTCCAGGTCTTTTTGCAGGACGGTCATCTGGAACTCCACCGTCAGCATGGCCATGCCGTTCTGGCACTCGGACTTGATTTTCTTCACGTTGGGCAGGGCGCGCAGCTCGTCTTCCATCACCTGTGCCACCTTCAGCTCCACTTCGTGGGCGCTGGCGCCGGGATAGGGCACGGCCACCATGGCCTGCTTGGCCGACACGGCGGGGTCTTCCAGCTTGGGCATCTGCATGAACGACAGCACGCCCGCCACCAGGATGCCCACCATGAGCGACCAGAACAGGACGGGCCGCCGCAGAAAGAATTCGGTCAGTTTCATCAGATGAGCCCTCCTACGTTGGTTTCACTCTCCGTTTCCATGGGCCGCACCTTCTCGCCCTCCAGCAGGGCGTCCACGCCCGCCTTCACCACCTGCTCGCTGCCGTCCAGCCCGGCGGTGACGACGGCCTGGCCCGTCCGGCCGATGCCGCTGCACGTCACCTGGCGGCGGCAGACGGTGGAGTCGGGCTGCAGCACCCATACGTAGGTCTGGCCCTCCTGCTGCACCACGGCGTGCAGGGGCAGCGCGAAACCGGCGCCGGCAGAGGCGCTGTCGCTGCCCGCTATGTGCAGGGTGACACCGATGTTCATGCCCGCGCTGAGGCGTGCGTCCGGCGTGCCCTCGAAGGCCAGCTTCATGCGGTAGAGCTGGTTGCCGTCGGCCTTGGGGGTGATGCTGGCGAGCTTCACCGGCAGTTCTTCCGTCCCGCCGAAGGGGGGCCGGCAGGTGATGCGGCCGAAGCGGGAGCGCTGCAGGTAGAGGTCGGCAGGCAGCTCCGTCTCCACTTCCAGGCGGCGCACGTCCACCAGGTTGACCACGGGCGTGCCGGCATCCACCATCTCGGCCGGTGCAAAGTTCACGCTCTGAACGTAGCCGTCCGTCGGGGCGTAGAGCGAGGTGTAGGCCAGCTTGTTGCGGTTGGCCTGCAGCTGCACCTTCAGCTGCCGCAGTCCGGCCAGCGCCTTCTCATAGTCGTTGGCCGAGACGCTCTTGCTGCGGTAGAGCCGTTCCGTGCGGGCCACCTCGTCCTCCAGCTGGCGGCACTGTATCTCCAGCGCCTCCACACCCAGCCGGTAGTCTGCCGTGTCCAGGCGGGCAATGAGCTGTCCTTTCCTCACGTAGTCGCCCTCCTTCACGGCGATGGCCTCAATCTGTCCCGCGGTCTTGAAGCCCAGGTCGATGTCGTGCCGTTCCTGCACCACTCCCGAGAGCTGTTTCACACTTTCCGCTCCCAGGCGGACCGGGCGGGTCAGCATGACGCTGCGCGTAAACGTCCCGCCCGCCTTGTCGGCGCATCCGCCGGCCAGGCAGCCGAGGAGGGCCGTAAGTATCCATAGTCTTTTCATCCTGATGTGTTTTTGGGGTTTAATGTGGGGCAAAGTTCCTGTTTTTTGTCTGTTCTGTGCCGACCTTATCAGCTCCAAAAATGTTCCAACGGACGGTTTTTGATGAATTTCTTTCGCCATATAGTCCTGTTTTCTGTCCGAAACAGCTATTTTTGCCTGCCGAATCCTATCCGAAGCGAACGATGAAAAACGATGAATCTGTATTCAAGGAACTGCACCTGCTGATGCTGCCCGTCACGGGCCGCACCCTGACCTTCGGCAACGAGCTGGTGCTGGTGGACAACATCGGCCTCAAGCCCGATGCCGACCCGATGTCCGACTTCGTGGCCACCTCCTATCCCTTCAAGCTGACCTTCACGCTGGTGATGTTCTGCCTGCGCGGCTTCATGCGCGTGAGGCTCAACCTCAGGGAGTATGTGCTGGCGGCCAACGACGTGCTGGTGACGCTGCCGGGCTACATCGGCGAGTGCCTGGAGGTGGAACCCGACACGGAGGTGGTGGTGATGGGGTTTGCGGGCAACCAGCTGATAGGCGACTACCAGTCGTCGATGAACATGGCCTTCCGCAAGTTCCTGGCCTCCACGTCGCTGATACACATCTCGCAGGCGGAGATGGACGAGAGCATGACCCTCTACCGCCTGATGCGGGCCAAGCTGGAGCAGGCGGACTACGGCTTCAAGCTGGAGGCGGTGGAAGGCTACCTGCAGGTGTTCTTCTACAACGGCTGCCAGTGGATTGCCAACCATCACCGCCGGCCGCTCAGACGGGTGGAGAGCCGCCAGCAGCAGCTGTTCGAGGACTTTCTGGAGCTGGTGCAGGCCCACTACACCGAGCAGCGCAGTGTGGGCTACTATGCCGACAGGCTCTGCCTGACGCCCAAATACCTGTCGCACGCCATCCTGAAGGCCAGCGGCCGCTATGCCAACGAGTGGATACGCGACTACGTCATCCTGGAGGCCAAGGCCCTGCTGAAGAGCGGACGCTACACGGTGCAGCAGGTGGGAGACCAGCTCAACTTTCCCAACGCCTCGTTCTTCGGCAAATACTTCAAGGCGGCGGTGGGCTGCACCCCCCGGCGGTACATGCTGCAATAGGTTCTGCCCACGGGCGGGCAGGACAGCCCCGTGTCGGCATTTTTCTTAGCCGGCGGTACGGGCTTTCGCCGGAATGCCGTTGACGCCGTGCCCGCCGGGGATTTGTACGGATTCGATAAATGGTTTATAATGAACGGATTGTGTAAACGTGCGGACGTCGTGCAGCCCCTGCCTGCATGCCGTGCGGACGATGCTTGCACGGAGCACGGTGAATGCTTGCATGGTCCGCAGACCACGCAAGCATTCTGTACAGACCATGCAGGCATGGCCCGAGAGAGAGAAGAGAGTGTATGATATTTTCAGAACCGGTAGCCCACGCTGAGGCCGAACGAGTGCATCAGCCGCCGCCGGGGCAATGCCAGCTTCTTCCCTTCGACGACGATGTTCCGGCTTCCGCCGAAGAGGTCGAAGTCGGAGCAGGTGTAATAGGCCGCGAGGATGAGTCCGCCGTCCACTTCCAGCGAGCAGGCCGTGCGCAGGTGGTAGTAGACGGTGCGGGCGCCTTTGTTGCCGACGTGCTCGCGACGGACGGCCGTCCATGTACCCGGTCGGTTGGGATAGTAGTCGATGGCGAACTCCCGGTTGGCGGGCAGGGGCACGGTGAGGCCGGGCGCGAGGGAGAGGAAGAGGGCATAGTCCTTGTCGCGTCCCAGCCACAGCTTCGGGCTTTCCAGCAGGAGGGCGGGGCGCAGGGCCAGAAAGTAGGCGGCCGCGTGGTTGTCCGTGCTGCTCCAGCAGAATTGGCGGTCGCGCGAGACGCCGCCGGGGCTTTCGCCGTGGTAGGGGCGTGTGAAGAGCAGGCCTGCGCTGAGGCCGGCGTAGGGGACGGGCAGGAAGGCCACGGATGGCTCCACCTCCCAGGCGTCGCAGTTGTTGAGTGCGCCTGCCAGCTCTGCCTTCCAGAGCGGGCGTTTCTCCCGTTGCTGGGCAGGCAGGGCAAGGCAGGCCGATAACAGAAGCAATAGGCAATGAAAGAATCTTTTCATCATCGGTTCGCACTTTATTGGGGACTGTTGCCGCAGGCTTCGGCCGGTTCCATTTCGATGTTGACCAGGACATTCTCCCACTTGAACATCTGCGCCGTGCCGAGGTCTACCAGGAAGCCCGGCCAGAAGAGGAAGTTCCACAGGGTAGCGGCGTTGAATCCGGTTTCGAGCACGAAGGGGACGGGCCGGTAGCCGTCCTTGCGGGCTATCAGCTGTTTGTTTTCGCGGCTTTTCCTGATGGGGACGGTCACGGTGTTGTCCCGTTTCACTTCGGCAATCTTGACGTTGGTGTCCGCGTCGAAAATGCGGGTGCCGTCCGGCGCCATGAAGGTTACGCTCTGTTTCGAGCCTGTGAAGACGGTGCAGCACGACGAAAGCATCAGGCCCGCCAGGACTGTTGCAAAGAAACTCTTTTTCATAATCAGTATCGGTTTACAGTTCGTTTTTCCGGCTGCAAAGGTAGGGGATGGGGCGGGTAGGAGCAAGAAAGGGCGATGTACATCGGAAACGGACAAACCGTTGCTTTTCAGTGCGTTTTGCCTGAAGGATGATGTACATACCAGGGAAGGGGCAGGCGGAGAGGTGCCCGGATGCGGATAGAGGGTGGCCCGATGAAGGAGCCGCGGGAGGCCGGTTGCCTGGGGGGCTTGGCACGCCCTCCCCTCGGCCGGTTCGCATTGCCGGTGGAAGGATTTTCCTATTCTTCCGTTTCCATTTCGCCGCTGAAGGAAATGGACTGGCGGTGGGTGGGTTGCACGTAGAGTGTGGCGTTACCGTCGGGAAACACGGTCAGGCGGTAGGTGTAGTGGTCTTCTTCGTTGCGCACGTCCAGGGTGATTTCCGTCCGTCCCTTCTTGCCGGCCTCCTGGCTGTATTCGGCAATGGGGGCGTTGAAGTTCAGTGCCTTCCCTCCGCCGTAGGGGACGTTGTAGGCTTCGCCCGCATAGGGCAGGTAGGAGAAGAGCGAGTCGTTGCGCACCTCGATGGAGTAGTTGGAGGTAAGGGTGCGGCCTCGTCCTTTCATGGGGTTCATGTAGTCTATGGCGATGGTGTAGGCCCGGTTTTCCAGGGCTTTCCTGACGGCCTGTTCGGTGCGTTCCTTTTCGGCTTTCTTGTCTTTCTTCTGGGCGGCCGCGGGTGCGGCGCAGGCCAGCGCGGCGGCCAGCAGTGTGAGGGTGAGTAAGGTTTTCATGTGTTGTATGGTGCGGTTAATGGTTCGTAAATCGTGTTCAGTCCATGCGGCTGTCGAGCCGGGCGGGTGTGGCCAGCGTATAGCCGACGGTGTAGCAGTGTCCCGGCTCCACTTCCTGCCCTTCCTGGCCGCCGTAGGTCTTGGCGGGGCTGGTGAAGGTTTCGTTGTCGGCGTTGGTGGCCGTCAGCGAGTAGCTGAAGGTGATGCCCTCGGCGTAGTCGAAGTAGGCGGTTTCGCCCGGTGCGATGGAGGTGGCGGCCGTCTCGTCCGTGGTGTAGAAGGCCAGCGAGACGTCGGTGAACAGGGCGCTTACCTCGTCGGAGAGCGGTGCGAGGCTGATGCCGACGTTGACCATGGGAACCCTGACGGTGACGTAGCTCACTTTCTCGGTCTCGATGGCGAATGCCTGCTCTGTGTAGTAGCGGGGCGCGTTGCTGCCCGGCGTCAGGTAGGCTTCGTTGTAGGCTTTCAGGGTGTAGCTGCCCGGGGCCAGTTCCAGCTTGCCCTGCGGAAACTGTCCCGGCTGGTAGGTGAGGTCCACGTCCGTCCCGTTGGCGATGCCGATGTAGAGGTCGTCCTCCACGGCGCGGGTGCCGATGTTCTCCGTCACGGAGGCGGTTGCGGACACGTTTTCCAGCAGCAGGTATCCCGCCGCCTCTTCAGCAATCTCTTCCTGCCGGCAGGCTGCCAGCAGGAAGAGGATAAGCAAGGTATATAGAGTTGGTTTCATAAGGCGTTATTTGTCGTAGATGAGGGAGATGTCGTCGATGGTGAGGACGCTGCCGGACAATGTCTCATCTGTTCTCTGCGAATTGTCATACCAGGTTGTCACATTGGTTTTGTGATACGGTAATGAACTGCCGGAATGAATGGAAGAGGCAAAATAGACATAAATCTTTGCAGGTACTATATCTGTATCTTCGATATAATTGAATTCGATGGTAGCTTCTGTATAGGAGGACACTGCGTCTCCGTTGGTTACAGTATTTTCTGCGATAATCCGGTCTGTCTCGTCGTATAATGCAATATATGCTTTCCATGAGTCGGTCGTGTATGGAGCATATTTGTAGAAGAACTTTAAACTGGTAGGCCGGGACGCAAATGCCCTTCCCGGTGTTATATCGTAATGGTCATCGCTCGGTGAAGCTGAAGTTCCTCCCGTTGTGACGGTTATGTCTCCTAAGAACAGTTCCCCGGGAACGTTGTTGAAGTCATACGAACTTGAATTTGAAGAAGTGTTTCCTCTACCGGCAGCCGTGTTCCTTAGTTCTGCCGCATAAGTCCCTGCATGTACATCTTTGGTGTAAGATACGGCAGGGAATGAGTTGTAACGATATACGATGGAGAATGCTGCGGTTGAGGCGTCTCTGTTTCGGGTGGTAAAGTCGTTGTTGGTGTTCCAGTAGGAGCTGGCTTTCCACGGATAATAAACTCTCAGTTTAGCAGGGTTTCTGTCGAAGATGTTTGCATTGTAATAATATCCTCTTTCTTCTTCAGTCCAGCTTTCCATATTTCCATTCTCCAGCTCTATGATTGGATATGTCTTTACTTCCACTACCTTGCTTGCTATGTCTCCCCGATACAGTCCGCGTATGTAGTACGTGGTTCCGGGTGTTAAGTCGGCTTTGTGCAGGTCTTCTCCGAAGTTAGTCCATTCTTTGCCATCTGTGCTGAATTGGTAGGCCATGTCTGCGCTCAGCTTGGAGAAATTTCCGCTTTCTACCTGTTCTTCCATCAAAGCGCTCATCGTAAATTCTTTGGTCCAGATGTTGCCGGGGTAGACACTGACCTGAAAGACGGGCTTGGTTGTAATTATCTGATAGGAAGCTGGCGTTTCGCTGCTCCATCGGTTATTGGCCTTGACGCGCAAGTTGATGGTGTTTATGGCATCGGCACCATTGGCCAGTGTCTGGAGATTGCTGGTCATGGCCGTAAAATCAAATTGTCCGCTGTTGGTACCGTCCAAACTCGGAAGAATAATGGAGGCTGCATTCAATAGCGTGCGTTCTTCTTCCGTGAGTTGGCTCAGTGTAAAAGTCTTGTTGTTGAGTGCCTGGAATTTCTCTTGAGTATCTTGGAAGTTGAAAGAAAATTCGACATCCTGTATGGCCAAAGAACCTGTATATTGTAATTGGGCAGGGATGGCATTGGATGTTTCTGTATAGGTCAGGCTATTCTCTCCGTTATTGAATCCGCTGATTTTCGGTGCCGGAAGCCAGTCCACCGGTATGGTCTCCGAGATGCTGACGTTCTCCACTTCCACCTTCTCCACGGTGAGGATGACGCCCGAAGTGGCGGGCTTCACCGCCAGCGTCAGGATGCAGTGCTTGGCGGCTGCAAAGGTGGCGGCGTCCTTCAGCCGCTCGTCCTCCAGTGTCAGGCTGACGGCTTGTCCGTTGTCCTTCAGGGTGCCGGAGAAGCGGAAGGTGGGGACGGTGCCGGCGCGGTAGTAGACGCTCTTGGCGGTCTGGTCCTTGCCGATGGTGACGGAGCTGCTTCCCGCGGCAACCGTCAGTCCATAGGACGAGAACAGGGCGTCGAATTTCTCGGGCTCGTTGTAGACAACGCTTGTCAGGGCATTGGCCACCTTGCAGGTCAGCGCGATGGAGGTGGTCTGTCCTTCCGTCACTTCCACACCGGTCTCTTCTCCCCGGTAGTAGGGAGAGTCCAGTCCCAGGACGGGATTGCTGCCGTAGGCGGCGCTCACCGTGTAGAGGCCTGCGGCAGCGGGGATGGTCTTTTCCGTATAGCCGCCTTCGTAGAGGGTGCCGCCCGTGCTTTCCTTGACTATCTTCAGACTGAAGCGTCCGGCCTCCGGCTTGCCCAGTTCGGCGGGCGTGCTTCTGGTGACGACGCTCAGGTCCTCGCCCAGGCCAATGCGGAAGCCGCCTTCGGCGCCTTCCCAGGGCTCTGCCTGGCAGGCCGCCAGCAGCACCGCTACGAGTCCCAGGCAGAGGGCCTTGAGGAATGTGGTTGTTGAATATGTTCTGTCTTTTCCGTTCATGGTCAGTCGTAAATCAGTTCAAAGTTGTCCAGCCACAGCTTGCTGCCCACTCCGCCCGTGAAGTAGTCGCCGTACTTGCTGGCCGAAGCCACTACCACGATGTATTTGGGGGTGCGGTCGGTATAGCGGTAGTCCAGCACCAGGTCTTCCTGGCGGTAGGAGGTTGTGGTGGAGCCTTGTATCAGTTCGGCGTAGGCAATGATGTGGGAGTCTGTCTTGTCGAACAGTTGCCTTTCGCTGGGGCGGGTACGGATTTCGCGCGGTTCGTCCCAGTCGGTCAGGGCGATGTAGATGTGGCACGAGTCGGGACGTCCTTTCAGGTAAGTGAACTCGTCATCGCCCACCTTGTCAATGGTGGCCGAAGTGTATTTGTAGTTGATGCGCAGCTTGGAGGGGAACGAAGTGAAGGGTCGCCCGAAGCTAAGTACGCCGTTGGTGCCCACCGTCTTCACGTAGCTGCCGGTGAAGATGTTGCCCGCAGCAAACTTCAGCACCAGGTATTTCGACTCCAGCGAAGCCGCCAGTCCGCTCCCGTTGCAGGTCTCGCTGGTGGGGATGGAATTGCTGTCGCTGATGGTGACGGCTCCTTTGTTGCCGGTGTCCCAGTAGGAAGTGCCTCCCTGCGGCCACGGGTTCCAGAGCTTCTCTTCCTGGTGCCAGTTGTCGAAGCTGCCGTCGGTTAGCGGGGTTGCCGCAGCGGTGTTGAAGGTTTGTGTGCCAGCCACCGTGCCGTCGATGCTGACGCGGCATTCGTAGGCGGTGCCGGGCTGGAGCTGTTTCAGGGCGGTGGTGTAGCTCGTGCCGCTCACCTTCACTTCGCTCGAGGGCTGTGCGCTCCAGTCGCTTGTTCCGCTTGGGCGGTATTCCACAACCGGCTGTTTCCCGCTTTGCACGCTTCCCTTCAGGGTGGCGCTTGTAGCCCTTGCAAAGACATTGATGTCGCTTGATGCGCTTTCCTCGGTTTGGTAGACGTAGGCAGTCCATTTGTAGCTGGCCTCTTCCCAGCCGTTGCTGACGTAGAAGGTGCGGGGCTCGGAGAAGTCGTAGTAGTCGTCCTCGGTGGGGTCGGGATAGACGCTGCCGTGGGGGCCGCCCAGGTTGAAGGCGGTGACTTTAATCCGGTCAAGCCGCTGCTCGTGGGAGACGTAGACAATGACGTTCCGGTTGATGGCGTCCACAATGGCGTTGCCCACCTGGTTCTCCAATATGACGCTGCGTTCTATAATCTGCTCTACGCTGATGCTCCACACATAGTCCTGATAGGTTTGCAGGGTGATGGTGACGGGCTTGGAGAAGTCCATGCGTGTGTCCGACGAGATGGGAATGGCGTCCAGCGAACTGAAGCCGCTTGCAGGGAACTTGGCGTAGTTGTGGCAGGCGGCGGTGTCGGGCAGCAGCGTGGCGTCGTTGCTGACGGTCAGCTTGGTGATGCGCAGGGCCGACAAGTCCACGGAGTCGTCCACGTACAGCTTCACGGTGCGTGCGCTTTTGTCGATGGTTGCCTGTTGGGTGCCAGTCCCGTCCGGGCCGCATTGTCCCTCCACTTCAAAGTCGAGGATGCTGCCGTCCACAATGGGATAGGGGATGTCGTTCTCGATGGCGCAGCCCGTTGCCAGCAGACACAGTATGTAGCAGAAAAGTTTCTTTATCATGGTTCGTCAGTTGCTTGAAGGTGGAACGTTGGGTTACAGGTAGAAAGTCATTCCGATGTTGATGGAAAAGAGGTTTATCTTGAAGTTGCCCGAAGAGGTTCTCCTCGTTCCGCTTTCTATCTGGTTGGTGGTCTGTTTCTGCCACTTGAAGTTATAGCCCATCACTCCCACGGACACTTCCACCGCCGACCAGTTGGTGACGAAGGCCGTCATGCCGGGCGCGATGCCCACTTGCAGGCTGTGCGTGCGCTCGAATGTGCCGTCGTATTCCGTGTTCGAGCCGGTTGAGTTCTTGCCCACGCCGTAGCCGTAGGTGAGCCGCACTTCGTTGAACAGGCCGAATATCTTGCTCCGCCCGATGGGCATGTAGGTGCGCAGAAAGCCGGAGACTTCGTATTCGTGTTCCAGGTAGTAAAGGTCTTCAAGGGTGATGTTGAAGTCCTCGCCCAAGTTCAGTTCAAAGTTGGCCATGTCCAGGTAGGTGCGGTTGTAGCCGAAGCGCAGGCCCGCCGCCACGTTGTCCTTGAAGAAATAGCCCACGTAGGGGCTGATGTTGAACGTGTAGCCCAGTCCTTCCACATTCTTTATCACCAGAAAGTTCAGGTTGTCCTCCTCGTGTTCGGAGTAAGAGACGGTTCCGCCCGCCATCCATTGCCCCTTGGGGATAAAGACGGCGTTCATGATGCCGCGGTCTATGCGTTCGGGGCGTATCACCTTCTGCTTTTGGGGGACAGGAGCCGCTACCTTGTAGACATGTCCCGTGGAGTCGGCTATGATGATGCTGTCTCCGCAGAAGCTGGGCAGACTGTGCGGCTGTCCTGCCCGCAGGCTGAACGTACAGCAGGTTGTAATCAACAGGAACAATGACAGTATTCTGAACATAAGTAAGAAACAAGTATAACCGGAAGGGCAGCTGGAGGCCGTCCTTCCGGTTGGGGTTAGTATGCGGGCTGTTTATCTCACAGCAGGAGTTTCATAAATCAGCTCCATGTCATCAATGTACATCGTGCTGCCGGTACTTCCTGTAAAGTAGTCTCCGTATTTGCTTGAAGAGCAGACTATGATGAGGTAGTATTCGGCCTGCGGAGTGATGTCTTTATACTTCAGTTTGACATTGAACTCTTTCCATTGGTTGTTGGTCGACATGGCTTCAGAGTCAGGCAGCTCACCGTAGGCAATGATGTTGTCGTCATTCTCAAAGTCAAAGAATGTAGACGTTTGGGTATTGTCCAACTGGTGGGGAGCTTTGGCCAGTGCTATATAGATGGAGCAGAGGTCGTCGGTATCTATTTCAGCCACGCCTTCCGGAGTGTTGTTGCCGCGGTAGTCAATCTTCCCACTGGTATATTGGAACCAGCCGTGCAGTGCCGAAGGACGTGACGTGAATTTTTGGCCGAAGTCTATCTTGGCACCGTTCGTGCCGACCAGGCTGTTGAACTTTCCGGTGTAGAGGCTGGCCGCTGCAAATTTTCCAATACCAAAGGCCGAGGCATACTGCGATTTCAGTTCGGCAGACTTTCCTCCCGAAGTGTGTACAATCTCACTGTTGCCTTGCGTCGGGTTTACATTAACCAATGCGCCGGCTCCTGTGGTCGTACCGGGGTTGCTTGAATCCCAGAAAGAGCCGGAAGCGGCATAGTCGCTTTCTGATACCGGGTACCAAGTCTTGCCACTCTTGTACCAGTCGTCCATATCTCCATTGGGCAGGAGACTGGCGGTTTCGGTCGTAAAGTTGACGGCATCGCTTTTGAAGTTTGCGTCGCCTCCGCCGTTATAAGCCATCCGGTAGCTGTACTGAGTGCCCGGTTGGAGGTCGACTAAGGTCGCCTTGAATGCGTTCTCGCCGTCGGCCTGGGCTTCAACGCTTCTCCATTCTTCCTCGGAAGCCGCCTTGTATTCAAACGTCATGTTGGCGGCATCCAGTTCTGTCCCTTCTTCTACCGACTCAACGCTTCCTCTGACGTAGGCAAAGTAGCTCCAGGCGTTGGCCTGTTCAACACTCAGCTTGGTAGCGGCCTCGGTAGATACGTTGAAGGTGAAGGTATAGATGATTTCCGAACCGTCTACGGTGACGCTGGGTTTCTCGATTGAACCGCTTTCGGCCACCTTGAAGTTCAGAATGTAGTGCTTGCGGGCTTTTACACCGGTGATGGGGGTAGCCTGAGAAAAGGATTTTCCCGCATGGTTCACCACCGAGATGGTGGCCGTGAGGTCGGCAACGGGAAAGTAGCCGGATTTCAGTTCGTCGCCCATCTTGAAGCTGAGTTCGCCCACGCCTTCCTGGGCCGATTTGACGGTGGCCGTGGCCGACCGGAAGGCGTCGATGAAGGACTGGTCGTAGTTGACGGTCACTTTTACGTTGGCCAGCGTGCAGGTGATGTTGGCGGTCACTTCCTTTCCCGTCTGCACGGTTATCTGCTGGCTTCCGGCATAGTAAGGGATGTCGAAGCCGGACTCCGAACCGTCGAAGCCGTTGGAAGAGGCTTTGACGGTGTAAGTTCCTGCGGCCAGACGGATTTGTTTGCCGGACAGGGTTTCCCAGTCGTCCGTGCTTTCCACCACTTCGTCCTTGCTGTTCACAATCTGCAGGGCTATCTGCTTGGGGTTGTACTCGTCGGCTATGCGGGTATCTACGTAGGCGTTGGTGCCGACTTCAATGCGCAGGTAGCCTACATTGCCCTCCAAATCATCCTGCTGGCAGGATGTCATGCCCAAAACTGCCAGTGCTGTGATGAGGAATAAATATATCTTTTTCATTGCCGTTTATTCGTTTATCGTTACTTTAAACACACCGCTTGCTTCTTCTCCGTTTTTGTCCGTTACGGTGATATGGAACTCGTGCTGCTTTCCTGAATCGGTCGCTCCTGTCATGTCAAGGAAAGTAAAGAATGCCCCGATGGGGAAAGTGTATTCCTTGGTTCCATTCGTGGGGGCAGAGCTGCCTACGGTAGCAACCAGGTTGCCGAAATCTTCGTTGTCAATCAAGTTGACGCCTCCGTTCTCAGCCAGGAAACTTTGTCCGTCCATCGTCAGGTCTACCAGGATTGCCTGGAAAGCGTCGTTACCCGCAGTTATTGTTACGATTATCTTGTCCAATCCGGCTTCGGAGGCGATGTAGGCGTCTGCGCTGGCAGGCGCGTTTCCTGCACTTATTGAGTAAGTGACATCTGCGGGCAGGTTGAGCGTTACGTCTCCTCCTATCGGCGGCTCAGGACCCCCGCCCGGCCCAGTTGTCGGTATTTCCACCGATTCGCTTTCGTCCTCAAACGTAATGTTGGTTGTAATGTCGATGCCTGTCAGCTCTCCCGTCGAGGATTCTACGGTGCCCATGTTGATTTCCAGCGCGTCGCCGCCGGTGAAGGCGTCGCCCACCTCTTCATATTTGTCCGCCGCGTCCTCCTTCTTGAACACGCGTCTCTCGCTCACGCTGTTGCCCTGTACAGTCACCGCCCGGATGTTGACGGTGATGCTGGTGATGTTCTCGCCGAAGTACCAGTAGACGGGGGCGGGGTTCAGGTCGCTTTCGGTGTAGGAGAGGGCTGTCTCGGTGCCGTCGTCCACGGTGATGGTCCACGTGCTGAAGGCGGCCTTGAAGTCATCGCCGTACTTCATCTGTATGCGGCTGTTGGCCATGCGGCAGACGACGTCCACTTCGCTCGTGATGCCCTTGCTCACGGTGATGTCGGTGCTGCCCGCGTAGTAGGGGTTCTCCATCTTCTTTTGCAGTTCGCCGGGCGTGTGCGAGCTCACGGTGTAGTTTCCTACGGGGACGGAGATGGTCGAGGGGACTTCGTCCAGGGTGGCGTATTCCTTCAGCACGTCGGCCGTTTCGGCGCTGGTGCCCTGAATGGTTACGGGGAAGTTGTTGGTGGCCACCGTTTCTTCGGCACGGGTCTGCGAGACGGGCTGCTTCACACTGATTCCCAGTTCCACTGAGCCCATGTCCTGCTTGTCCACCAGGCTGCCGGTCAGTTCGTTCTTCATTTCGCACGAGGCCAGGCTGAGGATGGCTGCCGTGCTCAAGGCTATGATATTGATAAGTTTCATAAACTGTCTGCTTTATAATATAAATAAGGTATAAGGGATTAGAGCCACTCGGACGGGACTTCGATGTCTATCTCTTCGTCGTCGGTCGTTTCGTCCACGGTGACGGTGATGCCCAGGCCGCCGTTGTTGTCCTGCGGGGCGATGTTCAGGGTCCACGACTTGCCGGGAGCCAGCGTGTAGGTCTTTTCCACGGTGGCCGACTTGGAGTCGCTGAGGCGGGTGACGTTGATGGTGGCCTTCACGGTCTCGCCCTGCGCGTTCACTTTCAGGTACCACGGTTCGGTGTCGTCCTTCTGCCAGATGGCACTGCCGCCGACCTCTGTCAGTGCCGCCGTCTCGTAGACCACGGAATAGTTGCTGAAGTATTCGGACATGTTGGTGGCGAAATTGACCTTCACCTTGCCGCAGGTGGGGTTGCATTCCACGGTTATGTTCTGCACTTCCTCGCCTTCCACGATGAAGCTTTTTTCTCCCGCTACATAGAAGCCGTCGCGCGAGGCGTTGCTTTCGGTGCCGTAGAAGGCCTTCAGGGTGTACGAGCCGTTGTTGAGGCTGATTCTATCGGGCTTTTCGGCGTAGAGAAATTCGTTGACGATGCCTCCGTCATGATTCAGTATCTGCACCGTGTAGTTGCTTACATCGGCGTATGAGCTTTCGTTGACAGCTCTGGTGAAAGCCGCGTTGGCGGTTACGCCCAGGCTGATGCTTCCCGTCCCGTCGGTGCACTCAGGGTCTTGGGGTGAGGAACAGGAAGTTCCCATCAGACATAAGGATGCCATGCATCCCATCAGAAGTTTCTTGAAGTCGGTTATTTTCATATCACATGTTTGAATTGATTCTGTCGGTCGGGTCGTGATGGAAGCCGTGACGGCTTGTTACATTTCCACATTTCATTTCGGGCTGCAAAGTAACTCATTTCTTGCGTCCTGTACAAGGTCTGTTTCTTTTATTTTTGTTCTGTTTTTCATTTTGTTTCCTCTGTTTCTGCTGTAAACTGGTTATATGCAAGCCTGCCCGGGAAGATATCTTTGTTTTTATTTGTCTATTCTTCAAATAAGTGTATCTTTGCGACTGTATCTTTTACAGACAAACGCGCGATGGAAAGGAACAGACAGAAAGAACTGCCCAAGGTGGACCTGCCGGAGCCCTGGCTGGCCGGCACCGATATTGACCCGAAACTGCTGAACCTGTATGCTGACTTCCCGGTGAGGCTGAAGTGCGAGATGGTTATCCTTTGCCGGGGCGGGGAGGTGGAGGCTTCGGTCAACCTGAACCGCATTGCGGTACATGCCGACTCGCTGGTGGTGCTGACGCCCGGCACCATCTTCCAGGTGCATCGGGTGGACGAAGACCTGAAAATCTATTTCCTGGGCTTCTCTTCCGAATATGTCAAGGGGAACTGCTCCAAGCACCTCATTGAGGCTTGCCGCCTCTCGTCGGAGTGCGCCGTGCTGCCGATTGGCGCCGGTACGGCCGCCTGGCTGGAGGACAGCTACAGGCTGATGATACGCCTCTATGCGTCGCTGGACGAGAAGGGACGCGCCGCTGTCATTGACAATCTTTTTGCCGACATCCACCTGGGCATCCACATGCTCTGCCGCAACACCGGCGGCGGGCCGGAGGAGCTGACCAAGAACAAGCAGCTCTTCCGCAGCTTTGCGCGGCTCGTGACCCTGAACTATGCCCACACCCGACAGGTGACGTGGTATGCCGAACAGTTGCAGGTGAGCCACGCCTACCTGTGCAGTGTGGTGAAGGAGGTGTCGGGCACCACCTGCACCGACATTATCTCGTCCATGGTCATCATGGATGCCAAGTCGCAGCTGAAGCTGACGGACGCCTCTGTACAGGCCATCTCGGATTCGCTGAACTTTGCCAACATTTCCTTCTTCGGCAAATACTTCAAGCGCTATGTGGGGATGAGCCCGCTGGAGTACAGGCTGAAGGGCTGACGCGACGCTCTTACGTGCGCGGTGCGAAGAGACTTGGCAAAATGTCATTTTGTATTTCCCGATGGCTCAGAATGCGATATTTCCGTCCGTAGGGCCGGTCGCGCCGATTTTTGCAGGAGAATTTCCGTATCGTGTTGGCCGACAGCGGCGTATCGAAATGTTTACATTTGAAATAGAGCCGGAAGACCTTCTTCCTGCCGGGCGGAGGCGCATTTCAGGCGCGTAGCCGGCACTTCGGGCGGACGGAGCAGGCATCCCTGTCGGACCGTGCAAGCGTCCTGCCTCGTCCGTGCAAGCATACGCGCCGCTTCGTGCAGGCGTTTTCCACGCCGAAAAGGGGTGGAAAACAGCTTTTTTCTGCATATCTATGCGCTTTTTACGCCAGATTCCTCCGGTTTTGCTTCCTGTTTCGGCTCTGATGACGGGAGGGCCTGTTGCCGGAAAGTCCGTTTTGCTGTCATTCTGTAAGTAAAACGGGCGGTCCGGAAACTTTGTGCTGCGGCTCTCCTTATGCGCGCCCTCCGGTAGGGGCTGCCGCAGGCCGTACCTCGGCAGCGTGGGCGCACGCAGGCCGTGTGCAAAAAAGAAAAGAGGACATGTCCGGGCGGACACATCCTCTTTCTTTTGGCATTCCGGCGGCAAGCAGATTACTTGCGCAGACCCAGTTCCTTGACAATGGCACGGTAGCGCACGATGTCGCGGTTCTTCAGGTAAGTCAGCAGCGCGCGGCGCTTTCCTACCAACATTGTCAGGGCTCTTTCAGTACTATAATCCTTTCTGTTGAGCTTCATGTGCTCAGTCAGACGAGCAATACGGTAGGAAAATAATGCCACCTGAGACTCAACCGATCCGGTGTCAGTATTAGACTTTCCGTACTTGCCGAAGATTTCTTGCTTTTTAGCAGCGTCTAAATACATAAATGTTTTGAATTAAAAGGTTGATAAAATTCTCTTTCGAGGCCGCAAAGGTAAGCATTGTTTTCGATATGGCAATGAGTTTCAGGCGAAAAAGTGTCCCGCTCCCGCTCTTTTTGTCCTTCCGGGCAGAAACGGCTCCGAAAACCGGCCTGCTTTTCTGCGGGGCGTCTCCGCACGGCCCTTTCCCTGCCGGCAACTCCACTTTTTGACAAATGCCGGACGTTAATCGCAAAAAATACGTTATCTTTGCACCCTGAAAATAATAGGTATTCGTATGCAAAACATCAGAAACATTGCCATCATTGCCCACGTGGACCATGGCAAGACGACGCTTGTAGACAAGATGCTGCTGGCCGGAAACCTCTTCCGGAGCAACCAGAGCACAGGTGAATTAATGCTGGATAACAACGACCTGGAACGCGAACGAGGAATAACGATTCTCTCCAAGAACGTTTCCATCAACTATAAAGGGACCAAAATCAACATCATAGACACTCCGGGACACAGCGACTTCGGCGGCGAGGTGGAGCGTGTGCTCAACATGGCCGACGGCTGCATCCTGCTGGTCGACGCCTTCGAGGGCCCCATGCCGCAGACGCGCTTCGTGCTCCAGAAGGCCCTCCAGATAGGGCTGAAGCCCATCGTGGTGGTCAACAAGGTTGACAAGCCCAACTGCCGCCCCGAGGAGGTGTACGAAATGGTGTTCGACCTCATGTTCAGCCTCAATGCCACGGAAGACCAGCTGGACTTCCCCGTCATCTACGGCTCGGCCAAGAACAACTGGATGAGTACCGACTGGCAGAAGCCTACGGACAACATCACGCCGCTGCTGGACTGCATCATCGAGAACATCCCTGCGCCCCGGCAGTTGGAAGGCACGCCGCAGATGCTGGTCACCTCGCTGGACTACTCGTCCTACACGGGCCGCATCGCCGTGGGACGCGTACATCGCGGCACGTTGCGCGAGGGCATGAACGTCTCCCTGGCCAAGCGCGACGGCAGCATCATCAAGACCAAAATCAAGGAACTGCATACGTTCGAAGGCATGGGACGTGTCAAGGTGTCCGAAGTGTCCTCGGGCGACATCTGCGCCCTGGTGGGCATCGAGGGCTTTGAAATCGGCGACACCGTATGCGACTTCGAGAATCCCGAACCCCTGCCGCCCATCGCCATCGACGAGCCTACAATGAGCATGCTCTTCACCATCAACGACTCTCCGTTCTTCGGCAAGGAAGGCAAATACGTCACCTCGCGCCACATCCACGACCGCCTGATGAAGGAGCTGGACAAGAACCTGGCCCTGCGTGTGGCCAAGAGCGAGGAAGACGGCAAGTGGGTGGTTTCCGGCCGTGGCGTGCTGCACCTCTCCGTGCTCATCGAAACCATGCGCCGCGAGGGCTACGAGCTGCAGGTGGGCCAGCCGCAGGTCATCTACAAGGAGATGGACGGCGTGAAGTGCGAACCCATCGAGGAACTGACGGTGAACGTGCCCGAAGAGTATGCCAGCAAGATTATCGACATGGTGACGCGCCGCAAGGGCGAGATGGTGAAGATGGAGACTGCGGGCGACCGCGTGAATCTGGAGTTCGACATGCCCTCGCGAGGCATCATCGGCCTGCGTACCAACGTGCTCACCGCCAGCGCCGGCGAGGCCATCATGGCACACCGCTTCAAGGAATACCAGCCCTATAAGGGAGAGATTGAGCGCCGCACCAACGGCTCCATGATAGCCATGGAGAGCGGCACGGCCTTTGCCTACGCCATCGACAAGCTGCAGGACCGCGGCAAGTTCTTCATCTTCCCGCAGGAAGAGGTCTACGCCGGCCAGGTGGTGGGCGAGCACTCGCACGAAAACGACCTCGTGGTGAACGTGACCAAGTCCAAGAAACTGACCAACATGCGCGCCAGCGGCTCGGACGAGAAGGCCCGTCTCATCCCGCCCGTACAGTTCTCGCTGGAGGAGGCGCTGGAGTACATCAAGGAGGACGAATACGTGGAAGTCACCCCCAAGTCCATGCGTATGCGCAAGGTCATCCTGGACGAGACGGAGCGCAAGCGGGCGAACAAGAA
>NZ_CASFWU010000041.1 GCF_949298305.1 uncultured Bacteroides sp.
TACGAATTCAAATCCGTTTCATTCTAAAGGACTGCTTAAAAGACTGTATTTCAATAATTTCAAAGACCGATTAGCCAACTTTTATTGGACAGTAGTGTAATAGAATATTTATCAATAAGTCTTTTTTTTACAACTTCTTTTTTTAGGTTTTCATTAATCATTTTCAAATTGGGTAATTCTAATCTGCAAATCTCTGTCAGTTCATTTTCATTTAAATGTTCATTCTTAATATAGCGATTTAATAAAAAGTGATAAAATGTATTTTTTGACTCATTAGATAGCCCCAAGATGCCAGATGCAACTTTCAATGTATCTATATTTAAGAATATGGGAGTATGAATATATAAGTGATGTGTTCCTGGTGCAGGCTTCATAATTTCTTTAAATAAGTTGACACAAGTTTGTTCATTTAGGTCTTCCAACATTACAGATATCTCATTGGGACATTCTTCTATTTTCTTATCTATTGTTTCATTGAGATACTTTTTTAATTCGTTTAATATCTCAGCTTGACTTTTATTCTCATATCGCATAAAATTGTTAGCCTTTGCTTTATCTTCCACTAAAACACAAACGTCATCTATACCATTTAACAATCTGTTAATTGATTCTTTCCCCTGCTGAATGATTCTTTCTTTTGATTCGGCAACAAGCCCTTTATCGTATAAGATAGAGAAGGCTGATATGATTAAAAATAGTTCTTTGAAGTCCGTACATTTATCTGCAAAATAATATTCTACGGTATTATTGTAATTTTCTTCATACACCTCGTTGCTCATGGACCAATAGTCATATAACCGTTCCCAACTTGGTAAAGATTTGTTTTCTGTACTGACTATCTGTTTTATATAATCATCTTTAAAATGTCCAGTTTCAATATAGTCAACAATGATTTCAACTACAAATTCATTTAAAAGACTAATTCCCTTTTCAAAATTAATATAATGATATTTAGATAACAGTTTTTCCCGTTCTTTATATTCTTCACTCTTATGGTCATATCCAAAAATCTGACTATGAGTATATTCCTTAATTTTCGTATTACCACTTTTATATTCGCAATATACAGCGACAAAGTTTGCTAAGAGAGAAGAAATAGTTTTAGCATATTGCTTGGAGCGATGAAAGTATTCAGGAAATGACATGACAATCCGATGATAATCGTTCAAGCATTGTCGCAATACTCTTAGATTATTAAACTTTGATGCTTTGAATATTCTTGTTATCAATTCTTTGTTCTCCTTTAACAAATTACGGTTGTTGTTATGGATTTCTTCAATAAAGCATCCAATCGTTTCATCCGTATCAGCGATTATCTCAAAAGTTCTTCCAATCGTTTTTTCTTTGAAGTCTTTATATTTTATTTTCAAGTCCTCACTTTCTTTCAATACTATTTTATCTTCATCTCCAATAATGATTACTTTGCATTTACAATGTTCAACGAAATAATTGATATATCCAAATAATGTTTCAAAGTTGATATTACAACGTTCAAGGTCATCAAAAATAAGTACTTTGTTACCCTTAATTTTTACATTATCTTCTTTTAACAAGAAGCTTGAATCTAAATTGCATATTAGCGATGCCTCTTTTTCACTATTGTCAGAAATATTTATATCACATCGTAATGCAACTTTAGATGCTGTCAACAATGTTTGTTTGGCAAATTTAACTCCTTTACTATAAAGCCAAGGAGATATTTCTTTATTGATACTTTCTGTAATCTGTTGGGTACTGGTAAGGCCATATAATGATACATAGATAGGCAACCACTTTATTTTTTTAATTGTAATTTCATTTTTTGTTTTATATTGCTCTATCCATTGTCGAATGAAATAGGATTTTCCACAGCCCCAAGGTCCTTTCAATAAGATGGCATATTGAGGATTGGGTATTTCTGCATATTCATTGAGGAAATTTGTAACAGATTCATTCATACGATTTTTTCTTATTTAGTTTGAGGCAAATATATTGACTACATTCATTCTCTTATCGTATTATTGATACAATTTTATTGACTTTATTGTATTTTGGAGAGTATATATCCTGACACAATTCCAACTATAACATCAATTACAAATTTGAGAACACGATCTTTTACCGTATTTGATTTGTTGTCATTTTTACTTTTGTACTTATATTTATACTTACTGATATTTTCAGCAATTATAATTTTGGGTGTATAAAGTTTTACTGGGAAAAAGAATGAACCTACAATTATTACCAGACCTATTACGAGTAATAATACAGGGTCTAAATTCCACATAACCTTTTCATTATATATAGAATATAAGGCGATGGTTGAGATAGCTACACCACCAATTCGCACGAGATGCATAATGAAACATAAAATTAAAAATAAAATTGCCAAGAAATATTCACCTATAACGGCAATAATAGCAGATGCGGAGTTGGCTGCTGATGGTTCAATTTCTGCCAGAAATGACGTTAAAAGCAACGGTAGGGTGCAAATAAGTAAAAGTTTGCTCGGCAACAATTTGTTCAATTCATTCACAGATTCTGAAATCTGCGAGATTGTTTCTTTGATAAAGTCTTTCAGTTCCATATAATAAAAACGGCCAGTTCCTTATGCCGTGCGCCCACCGGAACCACCCGGAACCCGATTGACTACGGGTTACACGGCATAAGGAAATGACAATAAAGGTTTGTTTTGGGCAATGGCAAAGATAAAAAATCTGCCGGAAAAACGTATACCAAACATAAATGATATGAGAATTAATATCAAAAAGTTTGCAGATGATATTAATTTTCGTATCTTTGCGTCGTGGCAGTAGTGTGTTGCATAACTTTTTTGTAAAACTATTAAAAAGAAAGGAGGCCGGAGTGAAATACAATGAGCTTGAAAGACTATTAAAGAAAGCTGGTTGTAAACTGGTGGATGACGGTGGCAGACATCCGACATGGTTTAGTCCGAAAACAGGAAAGCATTTTCAGACAAGCCATCACAAATCAGAGGAGGTGAAGCCCGGTACTTTGAAAAGTATCAAGAGGGATGCGGGGATTGATTAATCCCCCATCTCCACTAATTATATATAATTTATATTACTCACTTGGTAAATCAATTATCAAGTCAATCATGTAACGCAAATATTATGGAAAAAAGAAAGATCAATGTTCTTATTGAACGAGGGGTTGACGGCACCTATTCAGCCTTCATTGCTGACAACAACTGTGAATTCGGTTGTATCGGAGAAGGAAAGAGCGTTGAAGAAACAAAAAAAGATTTCTTGGCTGCCGTTGACGAGATGAAAGAAGTGTATCACAAGAATGGAAAAGAGTTTCCTGATGTAGAATTTAATTTTACTTATGACGTAGCGTCTTTTCTTAATTATTATGCTTATGCCTTTACATTGGCAGGTTTGGCCCGTATTACCGGCGTCAATCAAGGGCAGCTGAGTCACTACGTCACAGGCAGAAGAAAACCATCTAAAACCACTGTGGAAAAGATTGAGCAATCTCTGCATGCGTTTGCAAATGAGATTGGCGAAATCAAATTCGCGTAAACCTGAGAATGTAAAATAGAACGGATAATCCCGCCGTAAATGAACGGCGGGATTTTTTATTCTATCCGATAGAACGTCCCCTTCATCACCCTGTCCAGTCCGTCGTGCGTGACGCTGGCCTCTATCTTCTCGCAGAGGTACTTCTTGTTGGCGATGAGGAACACCTTGTTGACGTCCGGCAGGCGGTCGGAGAGGAAGCTGATGGTGTAGGGGATGTTGGAGCGGAAGACTTTCAGGGCGGAGAGGCGGCGGCCCAGGCTGTCGGCGCAGATGTCCTGCAGGCTGAGGGAATAGGGGCGGAAGCCGGTGGTCTGGTTGGCGGGCTTCAGGGCATAGTCGGTGAAGGGAAGGGCGTACTGCCAGGGGTACGTCTGTCCTTGGTAGGTGACGTTCATGGTGACCCACTCGCCGGTGCTGAAGGCCACTTCCATGACGGTGTTCTTCTCCTGCTTCTCGGGCAGCTCCACCTCGCCCTCGATGGCCTGCTGGATGTCGAACTCCTCGTCTTCGATGACCGTGACGTGGTAGCCCACCTTGGGGACATAGACGTTGAGCGGGGCAAAGGGGCTGACGAAACCGTAGTCGGTGGGCGACGACCACAGGCCGATGTTGTGCATCACCATCTCGGCCGGGACGATGCGCAGGGCGGTGTCGGTGTCCGCGCGGTCGGCATCGCGCACCAGGTCGGCGTAGAGGTTCACCTCCTTCAGGCTGTCGGTGCCCTCCTCGTCGCGGTAGTTGATGTAGCAGCGGTTGCCGGCGCGGAACAGCACCGTCTTTCTGAGCTCGGCGTCCATTTCCTGCCAGGCCCGGCTGAGCAGGGTGTAGTCGTCGTAGTCCTGCTTCAGGGCGCGGTCGTAGATGGTGCGGTCCATGCGCAGATAGCCGTTGTCCGTGTGCGAGGGCAGGTCGTAGCCCACGTTGCCGTCGGTCAGGTTCTTGTCTCCGCCGTCCTCGTCAATCTCCGCCTCGTACTCGGTCAGCACGTCCGTAGCCGGGATGATGTTCAGGTCGTCCTCGCGGAAGTAGTCGTTGAGCGGCACCAGGCGGACGGTCTTGGTCAGCTCGTCCACCACGGTGACGGCCATCAGGAACCGCTCCAGCTCGTCGAAGAACTCGGACACCGTCCAGTGGGGCAGCGCCCGTGCCACCTTGCGGGTGCTGACGGCGTTGCAGATGTAGACGTTGCGCAGGAAGTTGCCGTCGAAGAAGCCCTCGTCCAGCGTGTAGCCGAAGTGCTCCACCAGCCGGCGGACGACGGCCAGCAGGTAGGGCTGCACGCAGCGCTCGCCGTAGACGGGCACCAGCTTGAAGGCGTCCGTGCCGAACTGGTAGAGGGTGAGGTTCATCAGGCGGTTGCCCGATGATCCGTCGTAGGCCACCGGCATCCAGACGGCATCCACCTGGTCGACGGAGCCGAAGTAGAGGGGCTTGTCGGCGGCAGGCTTCCAGGCGCGGTCGCCGTAGTAGTCGGGGTCGGGGACGGTGCCCAGGTCCAGTTCGTCGATGTAGATGTCCTCGTTGGTGAGGATGTTCAGTTCAGCGTTGCCCGATACGAGTTGCACCCTGGCCACCTCGTCGCTGATGGAGAGCAGGACTGCGCTGCCGTTGAGCAGCGTCCGCGCTCCGGCCACGAGCCGGGCGGGCAGGATGGTCTTCTGCTTGCCCACGTCCAGGCGGTGGATGTGGCCGAAGATGCCGATGTTTTCCGGCATGGGCAGGTCGATGTCCAGCGAGTAGGCGGAGCTGCTGGTGAAGTACGGGTTCTCGCTGGTCAGCGCGATGCTGAAGTCCGTCGGCAGCCACGCCGGTCGGTTATTGATGTAGAGTTCAGTCATGGGTGCGGTGTCTTGATTTGTTGTTCTGTATCTTCGTATATTCTTTTTGCGCCTCGTTGATGCCGCCCTTGCCGGTCAGGTAGGTCTCGGCGGTGATGGGTTCGTCCAGCCGCTGCTTCAGGCGCCGCAGCGTGCGGTTGCACTCGGCCAGCAGGGCCGCCAGGGCGGGGTCGGTGGACGGTGCAGGCCGGCCGGCAGCTGTTGCGGGCGCCGGGGAGGTGGCGGCAGATGCCGTACGGCTCCCGCTGGCCACGGCTGCAATGTCATCAGCCGTCAGGTTGGCCACATTGCCGCTACGTTGTGCCACGTCGATTACGTCGAAGATGGGGCGCAGGGCGGGATTGGCCACGGCATAGCGGTTGGCCACGAACTCGTTGCTGTGAACCACGCCCTGCGGCTGGTTCCAGTCGCCGGAGGGGGTGAAGCCGCCGGTGTAGAAGTTGCCGATGGCGCCCTTGACGGCGGCGAAAGCTGTTTCGATGGCGGCAATCTTGGCCAATGCCCCCAGTGCCTTTACGAAGTTAAGACCAATGATAGAGTCGGCCAGAGCCTTGATGTAGGTCAGACGGATGTATTGCTCGATGGCATTGACGGCAGTCAGCAACAGCTGCTTCCAGAGGTTCTTCATGGCGTCGTCCTGAGCGGTCAGCAGGTCGCCCAGGGCGTCGCCCAGGTCTTGGCTGGCGGCAGACACGGTATCAACGTACATTTCGGCCATGCGCTGCTGTTCCTCGTACTGCTTGCGGCGGGCTTTGGCTTCCTGCTCCATCTTTTCCTTGGCATCCTCCAGGTCGCGCTTCCTCATTTCCTCGCGTATCTTGTTCTTCTCCTCCTCGCCGACGGCGGTGTCGTCCAGCATCTGCCGGAAGTATTCGTCCTGCAGGCGGCGTAGTTCGGCGTAGAAATCCTCTTCGCTGGTGCGCAGCTGGTAGTGTTGCAGGGTGGCCGATTCCACGGCAAGCTGGTATTGCTTTTGCAGGCGGGTGGAGGTCTGCTTCGAGTTCTCCTCGGCTTCCTTTTCCTCCTGCTTGCGGAGGTCGTCGCGCAGCTTTATCTCCGTGTCGAGTATCTTGTCCGCTATCTGCTGCCGTTCCTTGGGCTCCAGCCCGGCCACACGCAGCTTGTCGTTCAGCAGGGCCAGTTCGGCATCCTGCATCTGCCGGCTGTATTCGGCTTGTGTCATACGGTCGTCGTCCAGGTACTGCTTCTTGATGGCGGCAATGCGGCGGTAGTAGGCTGCCTCGGCGGCGGCGAACTTGTCGGGGTCGGCACCGCCGGAACCGCCGTCTGGCTCGGGATTGTCGTCGTTGCCGGAAGGTTCGGGACTGCTGCCGTCGCCGTCTTCGCCGCCCAGGGAGTTGGACAGTTCCTTGTAGATGTTCATGTAGCTTTCGATGGCCTTCTTGGTGCGCTTCACCTGGCCTTCCAGCCGGACTACCACGGCGTCGTGGGCCGTGAACCCCGTCTGTGCGTAGGTGGCGCTCTTGCGGGCTTCCTCCTGCCCGGCCTTGGCCTCGTCCAGTTGTCGCTGCAGTTCCACCAGGCGGCCGCTCTCTTCCTCGATGTGGCTTTGCGCGCCCTTCAGCATGGCTTCCTCCTTCAGGCGCTTGATGTACTCGTCCTTGGCCTTGACGGCCTTGTCGGTGTTGATGGTCTCCAGCGTGATGTCGCCCAGGTACTGCGGAGAAATCTTGTTTATAGCCTCCATGGCCTCCTTACGGTGCTGGAGACTGACATTGTGATTGGATGCGATTTTCCACAAAGTTTCGAGACGGCTGCGCTGCTCGGCGATGCTGTCGTTGGCCTCTTTCTCCAGCCTGTTCAGTGCCCGCTGCACGTCGAGGTAACGGTTGGCACGGGTGTAGAGCAGGACGAAGGCGGCACCCACGGCGGCGATGGCAGCGGCCATGGCAGCGTACGGGTTGAGGTTGGTCACCAGGTTGAAGGCCACCATGGCGCCGCGGGCTTTGGCCGCCTGCCCCGTCACGGCATAGAAGGCCGCCTGCAGCAGGTAGAGCGAGCCTTGCAGCAGTTTGCCCGCCTTCGTGCCGGCCACCATCAGCAGGTTGAGGGACTTCTGGTAGCCCACCATCAGCCTCTGATAGCCGACGTAGGCCGCTACGGGCACCAGCATGGTGACGAAGGTCATGCCGTATTCCTGCAACCAGTCTATCAGCCCCGGCAGCACCTTCAGCAGATTGGTCGCCAGGTTCGTGCTCACCGTGAACGCCGGGTTCAGCTTCTCGCCCAGCTCGATGGCGGCCAGCTTCATCTTGTTGCGGGCCTGGTCGAGGGCGGCGGCAGCGGTGGAGCTGTTGGTGGCCGCCTGCTCGTAGGCAATGTTCGTGCCGGTGACGGCGGCGGTGTACTGCTTCACCTTGTCGATGTCCTGCATGATGACGCTGGCCACGTTGTAGCCCTCTTCGCCGAACATGTCCTTGATGGCTTTCGCGCCCATGTTCTTGGCGGCCAGATTGTCCAGCGCCTGGTTCAGGCCCACGATTTTGGGGTTGATGTCGTCGGCGCCTGTCTGCAGCACCAGGAAGAACTTCTTCAGCCCCGTACCCGCCACCTCGTCCTTGATGCCCTTCTCGGCCAGCGTCTCGATGAGCCCCACCGTCTGCTCGATGCTGACGTTGGCGCTGGCGGCGGCCACACCGGCGTTGCGGATGGTGCGTGCCTGGCTGGCGATGTTGGCCGCCCCCTCCTTGGAGCCGGCGGCCAGCACGTTGGCGAAGCGTCCCGCCTGGTCGGCCGCCGCGCCATACTGGTTGAGGGAGAGCGTCAGGGCATCCACCGCCTCGCTGAGCTTGATGTCGCCCGCCGCGGCTTGCAGGCGCATGGCTTCTTCGGTGACGGCGGCCAGTGCCTCCTTGTTGCCCAGCAGCTCGGGCTTGGCGGAGCCCACCAGCATGTAGGCGTCGAGAATCTCAGATGCCGACTGCCGCACGCGCAGCCCCTCCTCGGTCATGGTGGTGGAGAGCAGCTTGGCCTGCCGGGTGAGCCAGGCTATGCTGTCGTCGTCCAGCCCCGTCAGCGCCTTCAGCCCTGCCTGCGACTCCTCCAGCTTGTTGCGCTCGTCGCGGAAGGAGCGCAGGGCCAGGGTGACGCCTGTCAGGAAGCCGATGATGGTGACGATGACGCCGCCGAAGCGGTTGAACCCGTCCACCAGCTTGCCTACGCTGAGGGTGGATTTCTTCGTTTCCTCGTTAACGCCCCGGATTTCGTTGCGGTGGTCGCGCAGGATGCCCTTCAGGTGCTGAATCTTCTGCATCGTGCGGTTGTACTCCTCGGAGCCGAGGGTCATGTCCTTGATGTCGCGCTGCAGGCGTTTCACCTCCAGGTCGATGCTGTTGATGTCGTTCTTGATTTCCTTGCCGTCGATGTAGAGGTAGACTCCCCTCTTCACGGTCTTGTCACTTTTTGCCATATCGCTTCTCGATGGTTATCTTGTTGAACTTCTCCAATACTTTCCGCAGGGCCTCGTCTCCGTAGTATTCGCCGGACAGGTCGGCCAGCTGTTCTACGTTCCGGACGATGGGCGGGTCGAGCCAGGGCAGCGGCGAGCGGCGGATGACGGCGTAGTGCTCGTCGACGGTGCGCATCCGCCTGATGCGGTACTCCGACACCCGCAGGGAGCGCAGCTGCAGGCGCTTCTTCTTGTCGGCCCAGGCGGAGTGGCCCTTCATGATGACGCCGTCCTTGACGATGTAGCCCCGCCCGGCACCGTATTCGCGGTAGGCTCCGTATCGCCAGAACCGGAAGCCCAGGCCCACGTAGGCCGCCCCGCCTTCCCGGTCATAGAGATGCCTAGCCGTCAGTTCGCGCGCCAGGCGTCCGCTGCCTTTCGTGCGTTGCAGGATGCTGACCGACTCGCCCCGCACCCGGCGCGTCCAGTCCTCCACGCCGCGGTTGAACTGCGACGCCCTCATCAGTTGGTTTTCCTGTACTTCTGCCATAAAAAAATGCCGTTAACTTTTCGCAAAGCTAACGGCACGACAGAGAGTGAAAAAGGACATCATTTTCGTGCAGTCACGAAAATGGTCAGGCCCGGAACTTGAAATCGTTGATGCGATTCATCCACCCCTTGCGGAATACTTCCTGTGATGGATTTCGTGTACATATTTCATTCACAAAACGAATCCGGTCGGCCTTGATGGCCTCGAACAGCTGCCGCTGGTTGGCCAGGTTGATGCTGGCCACCGTCTGCGGCCCCACGATGCCGTCCACCGTGATTTGCAGCAGCTGCTGCACGCGGCGGATGGCGGGAGCGCCGGACATCCACAGCCAGTCCACACACAGGTTGGCCACCGACTGGTTGTGGATGAAGTCGGCCCGGTAGCGGTCCCAGTAGTGCCGCTTGAACACCCGGAACACATCGTCCGTCGTTATCAGCCGCAGGTCGTCGGCGTCTATGTCCCCGTCGCCGTCCTTGTCGTAGCCGCAGCTGCGCCAGGTGGCGAGGGTGATGCCCATGTTGGTCTTTCCGCCGCGGTCGGCCTCGTGGTCGCTCCATCCGCCTTCCCATTTGCGGATGATTTTGAATAGAACTTCTGCCTTTGCCATACTAAATCAACAGGTAACAGAGTGAAACAAACAGGGTGATGACGCCCGGGACGAGCAGGAAGTCCGCCGGCCGCCCCCAGTGCGGATGCCACGCCGGAGCCGCCAGCGCGGCCAGCAGCAGGCACACGGCGAAAGCCGCCCAGCACGCCGCCGGCAGTGCCTTGACAGGCAGGAATGCCAGCACCGCCAGGGCCGTCATGGCCACCAGGGCAAAGATGACCGTCCCTCCCATCAGCCGCTTGGGCCGGTCGCCGTCGTTGAGGTAAAGAATGAGTTTGAGCATGGTTTCATGGTTTTAAGTGAATACAGAAATCAGGCGGCCCGCCCGCCGCCGGGGTTCCGGCATCCGGTCGGGCCGCTGCGGTTGCGGGGTCAGCCGATGGGGTTGTCGTCGTCACCGCCGCCGGGCTGCGTGCCGCCTCCGGTTCCGTCGTCGGAAGAAGATGCGGCGCTGCCGTCCAGCGGGAGCCACTCGATGCCGCCGGGCACCAGTTCGCGCGTGGCGGACGAGCCTCGGGTCGTTCCTCCCTCCTTGGCGGGCGTGAACTGCACGCGCACCGCCTTCAGCTGCTTCTGGAAGTCGAAGTCCTTCTCCTCCTTCACGCCCTCGGTGGACAGCGTGTAGCGGAACGTGCCCAGCCCGTCCAGGCGGACACTCTTGCCCTGCGCCATGAAGTCGGCCAGCACGCCGGCCAGGTCGCCCAGCACGGCCGCCACGTCCGATTTAGACACTGTGCTGATGCGTGCCAGCCGCTCAGCCACTTCTTTCGTCTCGACGGGGTTTCCCACCGTCACTGCCTGCGGGTAATAGACACCCGTCTCTTTGTTGTACTGTTTCTTGTAGAAAGCCATAATGATTTGGATTTTGTGCCCGTAGGTCCAAGCCTGAAACCTCAAGGGTCAGAGGCTGAGAGCTTGAGGGTTGGAGGCTGGGACCCGGGGCGGGTTAATAAATAAAGGGTTATTTATGGTAATCTTGTCGGGTTATTCTACAGATTATGATATTTTTAAATAATTCCTAATACAAGAACCAGCATACTCTGCCATCTTTTTTCTTCCTTCAGAATTAGGATGAAGCCCGTCCGTTAGATATGGACCTGTACCTGTTTCAAGCATTGATGAAATCCCACAATTTGAGTACATATCTATAACTTCTACAGAAAAAGCTTTGGCAATTTCTTTCATTATTTCTATTTTTTGAAGGTTGTTTTCATTTCCACCCGTATATCTTTGTATTGGATATAATATAAATATTTTACATTTAGGAAAAACCTCGTGTACTTTCTGAATACACCACTTCATCGCTCCTGCTAAAGTATATAGCATATCACCTGTAGGATATGCAATCCCTGTTGCTATGGCTGATTCTGGAGAAGTTTTATCAGAGTCATTAGTTCCCATAGAAAAAGCAAATATGTCTGGCTGAGGATATATACCAGCTTGTACTTCTGCAATGAATTTTTGCACGTGAACTTTCGCACAATTATTGCATCTTTTTTGGATTTCTACTGGGTCTATTGTACTTTCCCACCCATTACTGATTCCCGCAAAATCTGGGTCGTCATATTCTTGTGTCTGATAAGTTATGCCATCTAATACTTGTTTTTTACAAGCCCAAGTAGCAGAGCCTACTGCTACATTATGGTGAGTTGCAAATCCTAATTTTTCTGAAACTAAATAACTCCATTGATTTCCTGCCGTAATACTATCACCATCAACACCAAAGTTTATATCACTGTATTCTGTATTTGCGGTAAATCCTTTTATTCTTGGGTCATTTTTTCCTAATTTCTGTATTGTAGGTTTATCTGTAAACGATGTGCTCCAATATATAGGAACCCATTTATTAGATGTCTTACTAAAATATCCTCTAATTATATTCCAGTCAACCAAAGCATATAGTGTGCCTCTTTCTCCAGTGTATCTTATAACATCACAGTAGCTATAATCAAAATTTGCAATATTTGTATTGATATACCTCGCAGCATTTTTTTGTGACCCACTAATCTCCATATCAGTTTTGTCGAAAACCCATAAGTCAAATTGAGTCGCTCCGAATGTTTCAGAGCCTGAATTAGAATAACAGCTCAAAGCGTTCAACGTAAATTCGTGGTCTTTATACTCATCAAAAGGAACAAAGGCAATGAATTTTATTGCGTTGTTAACAAAATGTGATTTATAACTATCTCCAACTCTATTCCATATCAAACCGTTACTTGTAAACCCGGATAATTTTTCATTAGTAACTGAATTATAGTCATTTATATATGCCATTAAAAATGGTTCCTGTGAGCCTTTTATCTGATTTAAAGTATATCCACTAATATAGATATATTCTGCATTATCAGGAATTGAAAGTTTAACTCTGTTATAGATCTCATTTTTATCGTGCCCAATCAATTCGCTTGATATGTATTTATCTTCTGCATCAGTGTATATTGCGCCATATACTATAGCACCATAAGGATTACAAGTAAGTAAAACTTCTCTTGTCTTTGGAACTTGAATTTTTACACACTTATAATTAGCTTTTGCTTCATGTTCAGTTACCATAACACTATCTCCCGACTTTTTCCAAAACCCTTCTTGCAAGGCACTGATAGAAAATGCTTCTTTATAAAACAAAAGGCTGTCTATTCCTTTAGAACTAAATTTACATTTAGCTACATACCCAACGATAGAAGTTGTACTACGATTTGTAACTGCTAAATACTTAGCGTTCATTGGAACACTTATTTCTTGGGTTAGATTCCCTGGACTTGTAGGTCCTAATTTAATCAGACTGCTGTTTGAGATTTCATGTGAAGAGTAAAACGCATATTTATATGCAACTGGAGCATCCATATTATATATGGACAATGCTATCTTACCGATCCCTTCTATATTGTATTTTTGTACTCTAAAAATAGTCTCTTCTCCAGTTATATTTCCGTCAAAACCTATATACCCATTAATAGTAACATAGTCATTTATAATTACCAAATCAGTCTTTAAATCTAACGTCTGATTTATAATATCATTATTGCAATTTACAATATTATTGACATCTACAATGTTATTTTCTAATTCCCCAACCTTCTTCTCCTGCTCCTCCACATCCTCCTTCTGCCTCTCCACCATATCCACCAGCTGCCCGCCGACCAGCGTGTGTGTATTGCTTTCGGGGAGTTCGTTGTTCTTGATTTGGGTGGCTGCTGCCAACAATTCTTCGTATGTCTTTGCCATAATCGTAGTGTTTAAGTGAATAGTTCTTTGCAGTTGATGGGCTTGTAGGGTTCCTCCACCTGCAGGGCGGCCATCACGCCATACTGCTGGTTGTCGTGGTTGGCCACGTACTCCACCTCCACCTGCTCCAGGGAGAAGGAGAGGCGGAGGAGGCGACGGCGGCGGTCGTCCACCAGGCGGTTGAGAAAGCTGTCGAGGATGGATTCGCAGCGGCTGAGGGCGCGGTCTATCCCGGCGTAGTCGGACGTGTCTGCAACGTGGTCGACGATGAACAGCAGGTATTCGCGGACCTTGGTGTACTGGCCGGGAGACCCGCCGTAGTCGAAGCCGCCGCCGCGGTCCACGATGACCGCCGGATAGCGCAGCACGCTGTCGATGGACGTGTGGCGGACCCGCTCCGAGGAGAGGAAATGGATGTGGCCGTCCGCCTTGTCGCGGATGTCCACGTGCCTTTCGGCCAAATGCTCTATGTAGTCTATCAAGTTCATCTTTTCTTGGTTTGGGCGTCGCGGATTCGTCTGTTCAGCAGCCGGAAGGCGGTGGTGGCGGGCATCTGGCGGAACTTGTCCATCTGCGCCACGTTGTCGCCGACGAATGCGTCGAAGATGTCCAGCCAGTTCACCGTGTGGGAAGCCGGCTTCTGCCGTCGGTCCGGCGGATTGTCGGGGCCGTCGTCCGTCGGAAAGAGCCAGGGGAACGAGTGCGAGAGCCAGCATCTGACGAACACGTAGTTCAGGAAGATGGCGTACTTCGCCGTTCGGTCCTCGCGTGCCAGCTGCTTCCGTCGGCGGGCGGGGTTGAGCACCTTCGGGTGCGAAAATAGGCCTTTCCGGGCGTCGGGAGGTAGGACAACGTGCTCGGCCGGGAGGAGGTAGAGCAGGGAGACGAAGTGGTCGAGCGAGGCGTCGAGCCCGTCGCGGACGTAGCGGCTGAAGGCGGTGTCGGCCAGCATGAAGTGCTCGAAGGTGATGCCCTTGAGCCGCACGCCGGGGGCCCGCAACCTGCCCAGCGAGGGCAGGATGAAGCGGTCCAGCCGCACGCGGCAGTCGCCCAGGAACTCGGTGAGCTTCGTCAGGCTGTAGAGCTGGTAATCGTCGAGCAGGCGGGCAGGCAGGCCGAAGAACGTGGCCAGGAACCGCTCGGGCTCCACCTCCTGCCGGTAGAGGGCGGCCACCTGCAGGAACTGCTGCGGCGTGAGCTCGGCCCACGACTCGGGCACCACCCGCACACAGCGGTGGCTGATGCCCCAACGGCGGTATTCGAGGACGAGCGTTTTCATGCCCAGAAGGTGCGTTTGCGGTCGTTGTCACGGTCAAAGACCTGCTGCGGGCTGCCGGCGTCGAACTCGGCGAAGTGGGTGCGGACGACCTGCCGGAGGGCGGTCATGTACATGTCGGCATCGGCCTTCAGGTTCTGTATCTGCATGGCGATGCGGTCGGTACCCAGGGGCTGCCGCTTCTCGTTGCCCTTCTCGCCCGCCTCGATGGTGCTGAAGTACAGGCCGCGGTCGGTCAGGCTGCCCGTCTCCATCATCAGGCGGCGCACGGCCATGGCCACGACGTAGTTGGCACAGGCCCGGCGCAGCTGCTCCACCTGCCGGAGGGCCTCTTCGTCGGCGGGCGGATTATTCAGGCTGCCGACGAGGTGGGCATAGAGCTTCCCGCCGATGGCCGGCACGAGCAGCATCTCTTCCACGAAACGCAGGTGGGGCTGGAGGCGGAGGAAGATGATGCGGCTGCCGTTGATGAAGACCACGCTGTTGACGTCGTCCGTGGTGCGGACGATGGCCGACCGGAGGCGGAGGCAGGCGTCGGACTTCTCGAACTCGGGGTAGAGGTCGAGGTGGGTATAGAGGTAGTCGAGCAGCTGGTCGAGGGCGTTGAAGCCCTTGTTCTTGTAGCCCTGCCGCAGGTTGTCCTCCTGGTACTTGTAGGCAGGCTTCAGGGTGCCGTTCTCAGACTCCTGCCGCTGGAAGCCCGCGTCGGTGATGCGGACGCTGATGGCGTCGAACTCGTACCACAGCGCCAGGTTGGCGTTGGCCCGGCGGGCAATGTCGAGCAGGCGGACGTCTTCTTCTTTCGGTTCCGGCTCCTCGCAGACGGCCTCCAGGCGGGCGGCCATCTCCTCGCCCAGCAGGGGGACGATGAACAGGTTGTAGGCATTGCGCAGCGGCGTGGCCATCATGGCATAGCTGACGGCGGTGTTGACTTTGATGTAGGCCCGGATGGTGTCGCCATCGAGCCAGGTGTGTTCGGAGAAAAGCATTTTGATAGCGGTTAGGGGTTAATGGTGAATGGTTAATGGTTAATGGTTAATGGTGAATGGTTAATGGTGAATAATGGTTAGGGGTTGTTGGGAGAAATTGACCATTAACCATTCACCATTCACCATTAACTAAGTGTCTTCTTGGTTCCGCTTCCGCTGTCCAGCGTGACGAGGATGGTGTTGCGGAAGCGCAGTTCGCAGTCGGGCATGCCATTGATGCGGATGTACAGCTCAATGGGATCGAGGATGTTCTGACGGTCTATCCATGCGTTGGCTATGTTCACCAGGAAGGCCTCGCGGATGTTGCTTCCTCCCTGGTTTCCGGCATAGGTACCGCCCGGCATTCCGGCGCCCATCACGTTGGGGTTCACCATCAGGGCGAAGAGGATTTCGCTGTTGGCGGCGGCAGACACCGGCAGGTTGTCGCTGCCCTGGTACTTGTTCTCCAGCGGCTTAATCTTCCACTCTTCCTCGATGCGCCCGTTGGCCTCGTTCACGGCGTACATGGAGAACAGGGGCTTTTCGGCGTTGTCCGGCCCGCAAAGGTTCATCTCCACCTGGTCCATGTATTTGTTGATTTCAACTTTCCGCTGGTCCGGGGTGTAGTCCTTGGCCGGATACTTCTTCTCCCAGTAGCTGTAAGGTATCTGCACGTGCCACTTCCAGGTAATCTGGTTTTGGTAGGCTTTCTTCAGGAAGCGGGGTATCAGGTGGGCAATCTCCGTCCATCCGCAGACGAAGGCCGGGAACCAGACGGGCATCCCGTAGAGGTCGTCGTTGCTCCAGCTGTCGCGCACCGGCATGATGAAGCCGTTCTTCATCTTGTCCGCGAATTTCAGCACTTCGAGGTGCATTTCGGGGTCGAACTCGGACAGCACCTCCCACTTGCTGTACTGCCCGGCGTCCGGACGCTGCGGCCAGTAGCCGGAGACGATGCAGCGGCAGGCACCGTAGGCATCCAGCTCGGAGTAGCGGCGGAACAGGGCGTTCACGGGACTGACGCCTGCAAACGAATTGCCGGCAGCCGAAGGCACGAACTGCACCGCCCCGTTGCCGAACTTCAGATAGTCGCGTAGCACCTTCTCCATGTAGCGGCGCACCTGGCGCGAGGCCACGAACTGCTGCACCCGGCTGTCCGTAACGGGCTCCAGCAGTTCGTTGCCGTTGTCGTCGAAGCCCTTCACCCGGCAGGGATAGATGCCCTGTCCCAGCGTCAGGTTGCGCAGGAACTTCAGCCCCGTATTGAGCACGCTGGTACCGGCTATCTCGCGTTCGGCTATTTGAGGGAAGTCGTTACCAGCACCCCAGGGGCGAATCTTCACGCCGTCGATGTCGATGTAGCTGCTCTCATTCAGATCATACGGCATCAGTATCTTCAGACGTTCATTTGCCTGGTTGGAAGGGAGGCCGGACGTCTCGCCGAAGACGTATGTGCTCTGCATCAGCAGGGGAAAACCTTCTTGGTTGAACAATATATCCATTGGTTTAATGGTTAATGGTTTGTGGTTAATGGTGAATGGTTAATGGTTAGTGGTGAATGGAAAATTCTTCATTCCTCATTCTTCATTCTTCATTTATAAGATTACTTTCATTCGGTTATACTCCAGTATCAGGTCGATGTCCACGGGGTACGGATGCCCCTCGGGGTTGCCTTTGCAGTCGCAGGGCTGCACGCCCCGCAGCTGGTGTTCCTTCATGTTCATGCGGCCCGCCCCGCAAGCGTAGGCCTGGGGGATGAAGTAGAGCTTGCCCTCCTTGCTGACGAACTTCACGGAGAAGATGCGCCGGCGGCCGCGTTCGTCGGTGCGGATGTCCAGGTCGGAGAGCATGAGGTTGCGTCGGATTGTTTTCATATCTTTTAGTCAAATGTATAGTCAAACGTCTGGTCGAAGATGCGTCCCTTCAGCGGGTTGGTGCGGCTGAACTTGCCGTAGGGGCTGACGGCCGGCCGGAAAGAGAGCGAGACGCTGATGCGCTCGTTGCCGATGTGCTGGTGGGCGAAGTCGATGCCGGTGATGACGACGGGGATGTTGCGTCCGTCTTCCAGCAGTCGGATGTCGGGCGAGGTAAGCATGTCCTTCAGACTCTCGTACTTGTCGGGCTGCATGTAGCCGGAGTTGACGGTGCGCCCCTGCACCAGGTCGGGATTGATGCACCGCTCGCGGTCGAGCATCCTCGCCGTTTCGCCCTCCAGTTCGGGCTCCTCGGTCTCCAGCCCCAGCAGGGTGAGGGTCTCAGGCACGCCGAAGTTGTTCAGGTAGAGGAAGGTGGTCTGACGGCGGCGGGCACGGCGGTCTACGACGTACTTCACCCGGTCGGCCACGCCCTCGGCATTGGTCAGCGTGACGAGGTAGTAGAGGACGGCATCGGCCTGCACGCCGGCCAGCGAGGCCACCCGCTGCGCCGATACCCGGTAGGCCATGAAGCCCGCCATGCCCGCCGTGGAGACCTGCTTCTGCACGTAGCGGGCGGCGCCGCCGTCCAGGTAGGCCACGCCTATCTGCAGCCCCATGCCCGAACCCGCCGCAAAGGGGAAGAACTCCTCGCGACCCTCGGCCGTCAGCACCTCCTTGTAGCGGCTCAGGATGTAGCCGTCGGGCACTATCATGTCCAGCGGCATCCGGCTGTAGCAGGCGTTCAGGTAGAGGGTTAGCGAGCCGTTGCTGTCCACCGCCCGCAGTGTCACCTGCAGCGGGTTGCAGCGGACGGAGTCGGCCACGCTGTCCAGCTCCGGCAGCGCGAAGTAGGGGCGCAGGAGCGAAGGCAGGTCGCGCAGCGTCACGCTACCCGCTTCGTCGGGATAGAACGTCTCGGTCAGTATTTCACCGGCCGTGGCCAGCGATACGTGTACCTCGGCATAGTCTGCCACCTCGGTCAGCGTGATATCCTTCACGTCGTAGAGGAAGAACTTCAGGTTGTTGGAGATATCCGCTACCATTGCCACAGTGTTTTCTGCACGCCGACCACCGGCGTGCGGTTAGTGAAATCATATCCCGCCCGGAACTCCCACGACCTGCGGCGGTAGCCCGCCACGACGGCGCACAGTCCGCGCCCCAGGTCGGCGCCCAGCGTCAGGGCATTGTCGCGAACCACCGGCTGCCGGTAGTTGACCACCACCTGGCGGTCCAGCAGGCGGTTCTGCCCGACGACGTCCGTCAGCTCCACCCGCAGGTAGGGGCGCTCGACGATGGTGTCGCGGTAGTGCCGTTCGTTGAAGTAGTCGGCCAGGATGGCGGCTGTGTCCACCCGGGCAGGAACCGTGCGCTCCACCACCATCGGCGTGCCGATGACGTCGACCAGCGTGTCCGTAATCTCCACCGTCACGGCAGGCGGGACGATGGGGGCAGGCCTCCGGGCCGTGCAGCGCCCCAGCCCGAAGGCCAGTGCGGCCAGTGCCGCCGCCAGGATGTATCTACTTGCCTTCTCCATGCCGTTTGCGTCTGATTTGTTCGGTCACTTCGCCCCACAGGTCGGACACCTTGTTGATGAGTTCGTCCTTGGGTTTGCCGTCGATGACGGCCAGGTTCTCCAGGATGCTGGTCAGGTGCTCCACGCAGAACCACGACATCACGAAGAACTTCACCACGCTGAAGAACAGCGCGCCGATGGTGTGATAGATGAATTCTTCCTGCAGGAGGCATTCCTTGTAGAAGGCATGGATGACGTAGATGAGCACAAGCCAGATGCTCAGCTTGATGATGCAGCGCGAGAAGCGGAAGGACTCGAAGGGGATGCCCTGCCGTCGGCTGGCCCGGATGCCGGTGCGCATCTCCGTGGCGATGGCCACCAGCATGGCCACGGCCAGGAACGGGCTCAGACCCAGCCATTGGGTGACGAAGGCCGCCACGGCGCTCAGCGAGATGGCGGGCACCTGAAGGCCGTACTTGAACGAGGGAGCCACGGACAGCAGAAAATCGGGGATGCTGTCGTAGCCGTAGGTGCTTAGGTATTTGGAAAAGAGGCGTACCATGTGTTTTTTTGAGGCAAAAATAATAGACACGCACAGGCACAGATAGGACACCTTTCCCCTCCGTGGTTGAAGGAACGGAGATATAACAAACCTTTTTGGGCCCCATGCCGTTTTGCAAGCGGACGAGCAAAACGGCATGGGCGGGCGCAGAAAGCCCCGCCAGCGAACTGACGGGGCATAAATCAGGCAATTAGTTGAGCCTCAATCTCTCGGACTTTATCCTTTATCTTCCCACGTATGAAGTGGATAAATTCCACGATTATAAGGCGGTTACTGATAGAAAAAGCATCATCGTCTCTATATGAACTTCCTTGGCAGAACTTAAGTTTGTACATGCCAGTATTAAAACCTTCTTCTTGTGAAAGCTCATCTTCCGCTTTTCCCAATTTATCCATCACTTCAATAAATTGCACCCGATTTTCTGAAAGTTTCTTTTTCCGCTCCAGCTCGGCTAAACATTTTTGCAATTCCGCCGTTCGTTGTTCGATTTCTTTTTTCAGTTCTTCAGCATCTTTCACTTTGGGCTTAGAAGACCTGTTGATGTCTTTTGCTTCCTTTTTCTGCTTGTCGTTATCTTTTGCAGGTTCTCCAGTTGATGGTGCAGAAATGACGAGCACATTCCCGTTTGTCTTCATAGTTTCTACGGTTTTAGCAATCTCACTACCAATTTTCTTTACTTCTTTTTCCATAATCTTGAATTTTTATAAGTTAATAAATAGGGTTAATTAATCGTTTTCTTTGGATTTCGTCATTTTGTGAACTTGGCATTCCGCAAACAGATAGCACAAAGGGAAATAATCATCATCTTTTTTCTTCTCCTCTTCCTGCTCCGTTTCTTTAGCCGTGTCCTCTTTTTTTTTCTTGTTGAATGAAACAGGACTTCCCCACACAAGAAGTGCCTTTTCTCCCTTTTTAACAGAGAAGCCTTCCTCTTTCCACTCTGAAAAAGTTTTCAAATTTTTAAAGCCTTTGCAAGCGTAATAAAATCGTAATAATCCGTTTACGGTGTCGTCCTCATTCCCCATATACTGGCCTTTATCTCGGGCAGACACCAAGGCGTTAGAAAGTTCTCTTAACTTCATTCGTTTCTCTTGCATTTCAGCGATGTTTTTGGTTTCTTTCTTTTTCATATCATTATGTTTTAAATTGTTATGCTTCAAATATTACAAAGTCCTCTACCGTTTGAAAATAATTATCTCCATTGCTGAAAAGCTCCCATTTCTTCCCATTTTCATCTAAAAAAACGATACAAAGTTCTCGGACATTATCCCATTTTTTCAGGATTTTATAACCTTTGAAATTTTCCTCTAATACGTTGATAGCCTGTGCAAAAGTGAATGTTTTCATTGTGCGTAATTTTAATGTTGAACCTTGAGCTCGTGGGTGTGAGCCTTTATTTGGCTGTTTCCCTGATTAGAGCTTTTTTTTGTGCGTCGCCTGTCGCTACGCGGTATGTTTCGCCTTTTTTACGCCACAAGAATTGCGGTGCCGAGGATGACTACCAGCAAGGTTCTGCCGAAAACCGAAGGCTTGAATACTACCTTAAGGTGGAGATTTTTTCAGCAGACAGCGCCTGACCTTGCCTGTCAGACCGGTACCCTACATTCGTGGCAAAAAAAGCGGAACTGCGTGGTGATAGGTGACAAAAAAATGGCGATAATCAGAAGAGGAAACAGCCTGGAAAGTCATAGTTGGAAACTATACCTCTCTGCCCGGTTATGTATATGGTCAACCGCAGCTTGCGAGGTTCCATAGAACGATAACGGGGCGTAAACAGCCGATTACGGCATGAAATGCGGTAATCTCTGCGTGTACGCAAATAGGAAACACCTCTCTGCCTGGTCGAAGTAAACAGAATGACGGATTAGGCTCCGCCCCGTATTCTGATTTCTCCGACGTGGCGAAAAAGTATGGTCACGGCGTTACAAACGCGGTGACCCCTGCGTGGGCGTAAGCATACAATCAGAAAGCGTGCTTTCTACATATATGCAAAAACTCCGTGCGGCTAAGTTTCGCAACGCCGTATGCAATACGATACGTAGCGAAGCGTGCCGCACGGAGTTTTTGCGAATTTGTTAACAAATGTTATCGCAGATTTATTATTTTGGATGGTTGCAATTTATTCATTGGTTTCCATATAAAATGGAAAGAAACGGAAGTTTCTGCCGACCGCGCCCTATCCCAAAACGAAAAAGAAATCGCAATCGGTAAGGAAATATGACACGTGGGGCACCCCCTCGCCCTGTCCTGTGTCGGCTGCGCTGTCCTCTGTGCTGGACATGCTGTTGCGATAAGGCTTGCGGTGCTTCAGATGCGGGCATCAACGAAGATGCTGCCCTGACGGAGGATGTGGCCGTACTTGGTCCAGATGCGCTTGTCCACGGCATCGCCCAGGTGTGTAGCTTCTTCGGGCAGGATGGAGCGGTTGCGCTCGCTGCGCTTGTCCTTCTCGAAGCGGCCGTCGCGCTCGATGACGCGGGTGTTGTTCATGGAGATGAGCGTGTACTTGCACTTCGAGCCGTTGAAGCGCTTGCGCGGGTAGCGTTCGTCCTTCTCGGCCAGGATGCCGGCCCAGAGCAGGAACTTGTCGTGCTGGGGCGGCTCCATGCCGGCGTGGGTGTGCTGCTCCACGGTCCATCCGTTGCGCTCCAGCCGCTCGATGGCGAGTTGGTTGTACGACTTCTTGGCGTTGGCGCGGCGGGCGTCGCCGTAGCGGTCGCGATAGTAGTGCACGTGCTTGTTGAGGTGGTGGCGGTAGTAGTGGCAGAACTTGTCCATCAGGGCGTTGACCATGGTATCGTCTTCTTCGTCGCGCTTGACGAAGAATTCGTTGATGTTGGTGTCCACGGGGTCGCGCGTCAGCTGACCGGTGACGAAGTCGTAGTTGCGCTCCTGCGCCACTTCGAGGAAGCTTGCGGCACTGCCCCAGTCGGGCGTGATTTCGATGGGCTGCGTGGGGCTGCAGTCCAGGTCGCGG
>NZ_CASFWU010000042.1 GCF_949298305.1 uncultured Bacteroides sp.
GTTCGTGCTATCCGTGCCTGAACACATTATCGGTACAATTACTTCCGCGTACACTCCGACTCGTCCATGTAGAGGTAGGACTTGCGGTAGCCGCCCAGGTCGACTACAATCTTCTCCAGCACCACGGCGGGATGGAGGGGCTTGAAGTCGAGCAGATAGGTGCCGTCGGCCGAGGCGGGCAGGGTGAGCGTCACTTCCTTCTCTATCACGCGGCGGGCCACGGTGGGATAGAAGACGGAGTAGACGTTCTCGGGCAGTTCGTTCAGGTTGTGGTTGAAGTTGACGGTCTCTTCGTTGCCACCACGGAAACCTACAGTGTACTTATGCCCCTCTACGTCCTGGAAGGCCAGGGTGGACTTCACCACGACGATGACCTTCACCTGCTTCAGGTCGCGGGCCTCGGCGGGCAGCTTCATCTTATAAGAGAGCGACGAACCGGCCACGGGCACGGTATAAGGCATCTGTGTGACGCCGCCCAGCGTGCGGCCCATGTCGGGAATCACCTTCCACGACGCGCCTTCGGCGGCCTGGCACTCGAAGAAGTGGGGAGCCTCCATGGCCACGTAGCCGTCGGCACCCGTAAAGACGTAGCCGCCCACGGCTTTCTCGGGCTCATCGATGCGGAACACTTCGGGCAGGCGGTCGGCAGGGAAGTCGTCGTTCCACGAGCGGTAGCCGATGTGCTTCTGTATCATCATGTTCTTCCACTTGCCGCCGGACATCACGTTGTTGTAGTCGTCGGTCAGGGCCTTGTCGCGGGCGAAGGTCTGCTCCACCTTGTCGGCCCAGGCGTTGGCTTCGGGATTGCCTTCGGCATAGAGCTTGTGGTTCATGGCCTGGGCGTAGTACATTTCGTAGAGGTTTGACATGGCCTGCACGGGGAAGAGTATCAGCTGTTTGTAGGCGTCGCGGTAGGCAGGTGCCAAGGTGAGATACTGCCGCAGGGCCTCGGCTTCGAGGCGGGCATAGTCGTCGGCCGCCTGCTTCCATTCGCCCGTGGCGAGGTTGTAGGTGCGGGCGTCGAGCATCTCAGGCGTCACGCGGCCGTTGTACTTGCTGTACAGGTTGAGGATGCGGGCAGCTTCGTCGGCCTGCTCCTCGCCAAAGGCCTGGGCACAGAAGTTGCGCGGATGCTGCATGAAGTTCTCGGCGGTATAGGCCAGGGGGTTCCAGGCCATGTCGAGGAAGAGCGTGATGGGGTACTCCATCGGCTTGAGGTCGCCCACGTTGAGCACCCAGAGTTTGTCCACACCGTATTCGTAGGTCAGGTGGAGCTGTTCCCACATGCCTTGGATGGGAGTCACGTTCAGCCATTTCGTGTTGCGGGGCGCGCCCACGTAGTCCACGTGGTAGTACATGCCGAAGCCACCGGGATGCTTGCGTTCCTCGGCATTGGGCAGACGGCGCACGTTGCCCCAGTTGTCGTCGCAGAGCAGCATGATGACGTCGTCGGGCACACGCATTCCCTTGTCGTAGTAATCGAGCACTTCCTTGTAGAGCGCCCACACCTGGGGCGTCTCCTTGGCGGGCCGGCCGGTGACTTCCTTGATGATGCGGCGTTGGTTGTCGACAATGTCTTCGAGCAGTTTCACGTTGGTGTCCTCGCTCATGGCTTCGTCGCCGTCGCCGCGCATGCCGATGGTCACCACGTCTTCGGTGCCCTTCATGCGCTCGATGCCCTCGCGGAAGAACCGGTCGATGACTTCTTTATTGGTCGAATAGTTCCAGGCACCGTACTCCTTGCGCTTGCGTGCCCACTCCTGGTGGTTGCGTGCCATCGGTTCGTGGTGCGAGGTGCCGATGATGACACCCATCTCGTCGGCCAGACGTCCGTTCTCGGGGTCGTCGGCATAGAAGGCCCAGCTCCACATGGCCGGCCACAGGAAGTTGCCACGCAGGCGGAGAATCAGTTCGTACACCTTTCCGTAGAACTCGTGGCCGCCGTAGTTGGTGCCGAAAGCGTGCTTCACCCATCCGGTGAGGCAGGGCGCCTCGTCGTTCAGGAAGATGCCGCGATAGGTCACCGCAGGCTCGCCGTCGGTATAGACACCGGGACGGACGCAGACGGCCTCGCGGGTCTGTACGGGCACGTCGGCCCACCAGTACCAGGGCGATACGCCCATCTGGCGGGACAGTTCGTAGATGCCGTAGATGGTGCCGCGCTTGTCGCTGCCGGCAATGAGCAGCACGTCGCCTTCGATGCCCTCAAGGGGTGCGTGGAGGGTGGTGATGATGTATTTCTCGCGTGCGCCTTGCAGCTGTTTCTTGTCCAGCTTCTTGGCTTTTATCAGTTGCTTGATGAGGGGGCTTTGGTCGGCCGAACCGACAAGGATTTTCACGTCGGCCGCAGCAGTAGCAGTCCTGCCGGCCTTCACTCCCACTACTCTCTCGAAATCGGCCTGCAGGTTTTCCACGGCCATCAGCACGCCCTTGTGGTCGTCGTCGCTGCACCAGATGACGGGCGCCGCACTGCCGGCAGCATAAAGGGTGAGGCCGTCGGCCGACGGAGTGAAGGTGACAAACTGGTCGGCTGCCCGCACAGACAATACCGACATCCATAACAATAGGAATAAAGTAGAAATGTATTTCATGGCATTTTTAAGTTAATGATGCCACAAAAATAACGAGCTCCCGGCGAAAATGTCTTATAAACGTATTACATATACTTACACCCACGTTACACCCGCCTTATTTTTACTCTCCAAAGCCGTTCCGGATTGGGCCAAGCGCCCATCAAAGCCGGAACAGCGCCCGGAAGCTGTCTACCGTCATATCTATAACACGGGACAGCGTCCGGTCAAATCGGGCGCCGACAGCATACAGGCATTGTCGTCCCTGCAAGCAGGCTGCAGCCGCACTGCATGCAGGCTTGCAGCATCGGTGCAAAACTGTGTGCAGCCGCGCTGCAACAAGCGTGCAGCGCACAGCCCACCCGTGGCGCGGCACGCTACGCCCTGTATGGAGGAACGGGGACTACCAGACCAATGTCTGTTCGTAGCCGTCGAAACACGGCGCCGCATCCAGCCCCATGTCGCGGAAGACGGCGGCAATCCGCTCCTGTTCCTCGGGAGAGATGAGCCGCTTGCCGTTACGGCTGAGGTAGAAATAGCGCTCGGACGAGAAGCAGGCCACGACCCGGGCACGCACCACGGAAGCCAGCTTCACGGGCACATCGTCGAACAGGTGCATCATGCCCCGGGCAAAGCGGACCGGTGTGTCGGGACGGTAGAGGGGACAGGCGGAAGAGCCGGACAGGCCGGCCACATAACAGGGATTGACGGCATGCAGTGTCTGGGGTTGCTGATTCCCGCCCTGTCCGAGCAGGCGGGCGGCAATGGCGCGCAGGCACGTGCCGCATTGGGGACACTTGTCAAGGCCCGCAAAGCAATAGGTATAGGCACGGGGCACGTCTTGTAGCTGTATCATTGGGGTTCGGTTTTAGTCTGTATCATCTTCAGGTATCGGCCGATGACCTCGGCCGACTCGCTGGTTTCGTTCTCGAAGCGGGCCTTCAGGCGGGGGAAGCCGTCCAGTAATTGCAGCATCTTCTCCTTGCCCACAAACTCGGAGCGGCCCGTCCCGGGGTCGAGCTCGTAGTAGACGCGGTCGTGTACAAGCCCCGAGGCGGCAATGGCATCGCCCACCTCGCCTCCCAGCCTGGCGGCGTCGGCCGGCATCAGGGTGCTGGTGGCCGCCTGTCCCACGGGCTGTGCGGAGAAGTAGATTTTCCCTCCCACCCACATGGCGGGTGCATACCACTGCCCGAAGCGGTAGCGCTTGTAGCGCATCTTGCGGCAATTGACGTAGAGCGCCGTATCCACACGCACGGCATAGCAGCGCTTGCGCAGGTAGCGGCTCATGCCCGAGTTGTCGGGAGCCTCAATGCGGTAATCGGCCCCTCCCATCAGATAAATCTGGTTCTTGGAACGCCGTTCCACCGACAGGGTGGTCACCGTGTCGCCCCGCTCTTCCACCAGTTCTTTCAGGTTGGCATACATGATTTGCTGCCCTACCGCAGGGATGGCAGGCAACAGCGCAAACAGCCATAATATGTATCTTCGTATCATACGGCACACCTCTTTTTCCTTTTCATCGTTTTCAGCTCCGAAAGTTACACCATTCTTTGAAAACGTCCAAACTTAAAGCGAAAAGAAATGAATTGCCCGGTTCCGGCCTCACGGAATCCACTGATTCTTCCTATCTTTGCCGCTTTGAAAAAAGACATCACAAGACAATGGACAACTTACAACAGATAGCCGACCGCTACCGCAGCCAGGCGGAAGCGGCGCAACAGGAACTCAACCGAGTGCAACAACGCATTTACCGCATCGGGACGCTGCGCGTGGTGCTGTTCGTGGCCTGCGTGGCCGGACTGATTTACTTCCGCAGCGAAGGCTGGGGCGTGCTCTGCGCCGTAGCGGCCGTGACGATGCTGCCCTTCATCCTGCTGATAAAGCGGCACAACCGCCTCTTTGCCCGCAAGGACTACCTGGAAAAGAAAGCGGAGGTGAACCGGCAGGAACTGGCCGCGCTGGACTATGACACCTCGGCCTTCGACGGCGGCGACGAATATGCCGACCCCGCCCACCTGTACACGTTCGACCTCGACGTCTTCGGGCCGCGCTCGCTGTTCCAGTACATCAACCGCACCTGCACGCAGCCCGGCAAGGAACGGCTGGCCGCCTGGCTGGAGAAGCATCTGGAGAACCGCGAAGAGATTGTCCGTCGGCAGGAAGCCGTGCGCGAACTGGCCGACGAACTCCAGTTCAGGCAACGCTTCCGCATACTGGGCCTGCTCTATAAAGGCAAGAAGGCCGACGAAAACGAACTGCGCGCCTGGGCCGAAAGCCCCAGCATCTTCCGGAAAAGACGGGTGCTGCGCCTGCTGCCCGCCCTGGTGACGGGCGTCAACGTCCTGTGCCTGCCGGCCGTTGTCTTCGGGCTGCTGCCGGGCACCGTGTGGGGAGTCGTCTGGACGGCATTCGTCATAAGCAGTTTCGCCTTTACGGGAAAGGTCACCAAGATACAGTCGGTCTACGGCAAGAAGCTGCAGATACTGGGCACCTATGCCAACCTGCTGAAACTGATGGACAAGCAGGACGTACAGGCCGCGCTGCTAAGGGGCATCAAGGAAGAAATCGGCGGCGAGCAGCGGAAGGCTTCGCAGTCCATCCAGCAGCTCAGCCGGCTGATGAACGAACTGGACCAGCGCAACAACATGTTCATGTACACCGTGCTCAACGGCTGCTTCTTCTGGGAGCTGCGGCAAATCATGCGCATCGAGGCCTGGAAGGAACAGCACGCCGCCGAGCTGCCCCGCTGGCTCAACGCCATCGGAGAGACGGACACCCTCTGCTCGCTGGGCACCTTCGCCTACAACCATCCCGGCTACGTCTACCCCACCTTCGCCGACACGCCCTTCTGCTTCCGCGGCACGGCGCTGGGCCATCCGCTGATGCACCGCGACCGCTGCGTGCGCAACGACATCGACATCGCCAAGCGGCCCTACTTCATCATCATCACCGGCGCCAACATGGCGGGCAAGAGCACCTACCTGCGCACCATCGGCGTGAACTACCTGCTGGCCTGCATCGGCGCCCCGGTCTTTGCCCGCGAACTGCAGCTCTACCCGGCCCGCCTCGTCACCAGCCTGCGCACCAGCGACTCGCTCAGCGACAACGAATCCTATTTCTTTGCCGAGCTGAAACGGCTGAAGCTCATCATCGACAAGCTGCAGGCCGGCGAAGAACTCTTCATCATCCTGGACGAGATACTGAAAGGCACCAACTCGACGGACAAGCAGAAAGGCTCGCTCGCCCTCATCCGCCAGTTCATGACGCTGCGGGCCAACGGCATCATAGCCACACACGACCTGCTGCTGGGTACGCTGGCCGATGCCTACCCCGACAACATCCGCAACTTCTGCTTCGAGGCCGACATCACCGCCGACGAACTGACCTTCTCCTACCGCCTGCGCCCCGGCGTGGCGCAGAACATGAACGCCTGCTTCCTGATGAAGAAGATGGGAATAGCCATGACGGACTAAGCACAGGGGCTGGGAATAAAAAAAAGGGATTGGCCGGACAACAGCCAATCCCCCAAACAAAGCTTAAAGTCAAGTCCAAGCCCGTCACGGGTATTTTATTTACATTTTAGACAGGAATGTGGAAAGCGTGGCCGCCTCGTTGCCGGTAAAGTACTTCACCTTGGTCACCGGAGTATAAGTGTAAGGAACAAACTGGAACAGCTGTACGGCTACAAACTTGCTGTCTTTGGTAATCATCACGTCCATGCGCACATTGCCGCTCGTGCAGCTCTTCACGTCAGCGACCTCGGCAGTCACATTGTCCAGCTTGTCGGTCAGCCGGTTCAGGTATTTCAAATCGAAAAACAGGCTTCGCTCGGTAGCCACACTGCCGGTGGGCAGATACACCAGCTGCTTCGACTTCCAGAAGAGCCGGAAGATGCCGCCCAATATCAGGACCGTGCCGCATACCATCAGAGCCATGCTGACCGTAGAAGTATTGTCTGTCATACCGAAAACGGCCAGGAACAAAAGGACTCCAAGAAGTACCATCAACCCTGAAAAAATCAGAGATGAAACGCTGGTACGCTTAACAATATCGGGATGAGCCAATGTAAAAATAGTAGTGTTGGGAGTTTGAGTTGTCATAATGTATGTTTTTAAAGAATGAATAAATGGGGATGTGCCGGCCTGCAACCGCAGCCGCCAAGAAACCGGCTTGTGCAAAAGCCCGGCCGCCTTTCTGCACACGGGCAGGAGACACCTGCTCCAGCCAGCAGGGGAAACACAGCACAGGCATTGCCAAAGGGGATGCCATCTCCCTACACCGAAGGGCAACGGAAAGCAGCCCGTACGCATAAGGACACGGCAAGGGGAAATTCTCAGAAAACGCTAAATGAGGATGCGCCTCAGTGTAAAGATGTAGTAATCGCACACCGGGCTACAGAAGTGGGAAGGAACGGACTCGTAAATCTTGCCTTGATACTGGCTGCGTACAGCCTCGTAACGGGCAAGCTCACCGACCCTTTCCTTTAAGAAAAACAGATATTCCATCACAGCCGAACGCTGCATGCGCGAAGAGCCCATAAGCTGCGGGCAGCCGTTGGCACCGGCCAGCTCGGCATCGGGCAGGCAAGGCCATTGGGGCATCGTGAAACGTTCTGACTCCTCTTGTTGGAAAGCCACTTGCTCCATTTGCACACAAGAAACAGCATCGGACAGGGAACTGTCCAACGCCTCACCCGCACGCTGGCCAATGGCCAGCACAAGTATCAGGATTCCTATGTACCTTAAAAAATGTGCCATACCTGCATGCAAAGATAAATGTTTATTTGAAGACACCTGCCGCAACCCCCATCTTTTAATGTTTGTTCAGTAAAAGAAAGATATATACACACGCACACAGCCTTCCCTCCCCCGCCACGTCCGCCAGTCCGGCTCAACGGACAGGCAGGCGCTCATTCTTTTTTGAACTGGGTGGGAGTCTTTCCCGTATATTGCTTGAAGGACGTACTGAAATAGCGCGGCGAGGCGAAGCCCACCCTTTCGGAAATCTCCGTAAAGTTCAGTTCCGTCTCCTTGATGAGCTTCATTGCCCGCTCAATGCGCACCTGATTGATGTAGTCGTTGGCCCCCATGCCGGTAATCGTCTTCAATTTCCGATAGAGCGAAGCCCGACTGGTCCCCAACTGGTTGCAAAGGAAGGCAATGCCCAGCTGTGGGTTCTCCAGATTGTCCGAGACGACCTGGTGCAGCTTCTTCATGAACAGCCTGTTGGCATTGGCAAGCTCAGTCTCGATGAGTTCCTCCGTCATGCCCGAGAGGCGGTAATGCTTCTGTGCCTGCAGGCGCACATACAGCCTGTTGCACACAGTCTCCACCAGCCGCTCCATTTCGATAGGCTTCTCCAGATTGCCATCCGCCCCAAGCATGTAGCCATAATCCTTGCCCGCCGTGTCGTTCCGGGCTGTCAGGAGAATGACCGGGATATGGCTGACGTTGACATCTTCCTTAATGGCACGGCACAGTTCGTAGCCGTTCATATTGGGCATCGTCACGTCGCAGACAATGATGTCGGGATTCTCTTCACAGGCCATCTGATAGGCCGTCAGCCCATCGTTGGCAGTCAGAACTTGCCCGAAACGTGTCCGCAGTTCGCCCGCCACATAGTCCACCAGCTCCACATTGTCGTCCACAATCAGGACAGAATACTGCTTCAGGTCAATCGGGTTCAACCCAACGCCGTCCGGCATGTCTACGCCCTGCCCGGAGAATGAAGGATACGTTTCATCCGGACTGGAAGGGCGCCTCTCGGCATTCTGCTGCAGACGGAGGGGCAGCTCAAAATAGAAAGCTATTCCCCGACCGGGAATATCGGCGACGCCTGTCCGTCCGTTTTGCAGTTCCACCAGTTGCTTGGCATAAGAAAGGCCCGACTTGTCCGCATCCGCTTCGGCCTCGCTTGGGCAGAAGCCGGCCAAAAGTCCGTCCGATTCAACGTCGCTCAGTCCGCTACCGCAACCGGCCACAGAGATACGGACATACTGCCCGTTGGCAACCAGCCCGGTACGCACTTCAACCTTCCCTTCCTTCGGGCTGTATTCAAGGATGTTGGCCAGCAGGCATGTCAGCACAATCCGGCACTTGACCGGGTCAAATGCCACGTCCTCAACCTGCGGGTCGAGTTTGCATTCCATAAAGGCAGCATCTCCGCCCAGGGCAACCAGGTCGTTACAGACCTCCGTCACCCAAGCATTCAAGGGGCGGACAGTCAGGTCGACCCGTCCTGTTTCCACCTCCACCCGGCCGGCATCCTGCAGCATGTTCGTAAAATCCTTCCGCAGCAGAGGCTGTACGACCGGGTTCATCAACGGCCGGCATTGCCCCTCCGAAGGATACGGAATACCTGCCGCCCGCTTCAGCAAGGCATACGGCGACGGAGAATCGTGGCCGATACTGACGGGAAGATGTACTTCGCCTTCAGGCTGCTCCGCATTCCGCTTCGCGCCATGAAGCCGTCCGTTCCTCCTCATGAATTTTCTGGCAAACAGGTACAGCAGGAAACCGACGCTCACCGCCAGGATGGCGGCAAGCCACCACGACTTGTACCAAGGCGGCTGAACAATCAGAGTAAGCACCCGCTGGGGGGCAGACCAGCCGCCGTCCTTCCGGATATACTCCACGTAGACAGGATAAGTGCCCACCGCCAGCGACGGGATGTTCAGCTCGGCATTGTAGTTGACAATGGCATTGCGGGACCCCTTCTCCAGACTGTAGCGGAAAAGACGGGGGCGCAGCAGGTCATCGCCGACCACCAGAAAATCAATCCGTATGTTGCGACTGTCCCAAGGGAGCACGATCTTCTCCTGCTCCAGGCGGGACATGCAATTGCTCTCGCCCACCTGTAAGTCCGTCACAATCACCCGCAAATCCTGCGAAGTTCCCGGCACGTCATTATTCGTTTCTCCGGCTATATAAAGCAGGCCGTTGACACCTCCCATATAAATATCACCATTGCCGGCCTGTAGCACCGGCTTGGAGAGATAGTCGTTCTTGAGCGCCCCATCGGCTTCTCCGAAGAGCGAAAAGCGCTTTTCTTCCGGATAATAGGAAAGCAGATTCTCCCTGGTGCCTATCCACATGCGCCCGTTACGGTCGCACAAGACGGAATGTACTTCTTTAAACAAGGAACTGGGAATAACGGACAGCTTGCCATGTTCGAGCACATACAAGCCACTGTTTCCGGCAATCCAGAAAGCCCCTTGAGCGTCACGGTAAACGGCATTGATGAAGTTTGAGACTTCGCTGTGATAAACGGTTATCAGTTTCCTGCCCCCCTTCTCCAGTCGATAGATGCTCTGTGTATCGTAAAAGTAGGAACTGTCTCCGTCACGGCCGATGAAGCAGAGCATACCGATGACGCCGTGCTCTGCCTGGCCAATCTCCTCGAGCCGCTTTTCATGGATGTAATAACGGCAGACCGGATTGGCAAGCAGCAGGACGGCATCGTCCGTCTCACGGCATAGATTGGCAGGTATTCCACTGTACCGGACAAAGTTATTCAACCGCTCAAAGCTGAACGGAAAAGGTTCCTTCCTGCCCGTCTGCTTGTCGAAAAGGAAAAAGCCTTTACCGAAAACCGACAGCAACAATTGCCGCCCGGAGTACCGGCAGACGGACACGACCTTGTCACCCCACGTGTCGGGATAGTGACGGAAAGTATGCTCATCCGTATCGAGCCGGTTCAAGCCGCCGCCATCGGTCCCAATCCACACGGAGCTGCTGTCCGGCTCCTGGTAAAGCGAGAGCACCGTCTTATCGCTCAGCCCCCGGTGGTAACCCAACGGTACGCTCTGAAAGGTTTGCATGCTGACCGAACGTATATTGAGCACTCCCCACCGCGCCGTACTCGCCCACACGCCGTTTCCATTCCGGCTGCCTTCTATACTGATAATGGTATTGACGGGAAGGGAACGCTGGTTGTCCGGCTCGTGCTCAATCACCCGGATGTTCCCACTGGCAGGCTCAATGATGTTAATCCCTCCCCCGTCTGTTCCGGCCCAGACCTTACCGTCAATCAAAGTCACGCACAGCACGAGATTATTGCTCAGTTTCGAATTGCGGGTCGTATAATGCGACAGCAAACGGCCGTCAGGCGCAATTCTTTTCAAGCCGTCATTATAATCGGCTACCCACAGGCAGCCTTCCGTATCCACACACATCCCCGCCACCTTGCTCCACCGGGAGAAAGACATCGGAAGTTTCTTCCGTTTCTTCAGGTCGTAAAACAGAAGCTGGTCCTGACGATTGGAGCACACCAGCGTGTCTGCATTCCACAACACCATCCGCCGGCAATCGAAATTCTCCGTATCCAGCACCAGTGTTTCCGTAATTCTTTCCGACTCAGAAGAATACAAGTACAAACTGTCCATTCCGCCGAATACAAGTCCGCCCGTTGTCCGGCAGGCGGCCCCGGCCCGAATCAGCCCCCCTTCCTTCAGATAGGGGACAAAGCAATCCTCCTTTACAGAATAACGGGCCAGCCCCTTATCGGTCAGCAACCACAACCGATGGCGGTCATCTTCCACCAGCTGCAGTACGGAGGCTGACGAAGGCTGACGGGGGTTATCAATAAAAATATTATAACGTTTCAACCTGATTCCGTCGTAACGGAACAATCCGGCCGGAGTGCCCAGCCACAGCAATCCGTTGCTCTCTTCAAAGATGTAAGACACACGGGAAGGCATGCCTTGAGAAAGTCCAATGCGTGTAAAAGTAAAAGATTCGCCGGCCCGTAAAGGAACATGAATGTAAAGGCAAGACCAAACGAACAGGAAGATATAAATCGAAGGTGCTTTCATGGTTCAACAAAATGGTCGAACAAATATATACAAATATTCAGTAAACCATACACATAAGCAAAAAAACTGGAAAAACCCGGCGGAAATTCTAAAAATAGCTCAGAATATGTCTAAAAATAGCTTTTTAATCAAAATTGGAAGTTTAATAGCTAAAAATGGAAAACTTTAAACGAATGTCTGATTATTTTTGCTAAACCTTTTGCTGACCAAACCAGATTTAATGGTATGAATAAAACGATTCTTATCCTCATTGTGTGGATAGCTGGCTGCCTTGGAATGCTTGCACCCCAACGGCTATATGCAGCCCACCAACCGAACTATTCGACAGCCGGATTCTTCGAGCTTCCCAACACGGGGCGGGTTGTCTACAACATGAACCCCGCCTGGCGCTTCCATCAAGGGGAAATGGCCGGAGCCGAACAAAAAGAATTCAACGACAGCGAGTGGCAACTGACCTCATTGCCTAACGGCATAGAATACCTCCCCTACGAAGCCAGCGGCTGTACCAACTACCAAGGTGCCGTATGGTACCGGAAGCACTTCACGCCCGAAGAAAGCTGGAAAGGGAAACGCCTGTTCCTGCATTTCGAAGCCATCATGGGAAAATCGAAAGTATGGGTCAACGGAACGCTTGTCAAAGAACATTTCGGAGGATACCTTCCTGTCATAGCCGACATTACTTCTTATTTGATTGCCGGAGAGGATAATGTAATTGCCGTCTGGGCAGACAACAGCGACGACCCCTCCTACCCTCCAGGAAAACCGCAAGACATGCTCGACTTCGCCTATTTCGGAGGCATTTACAGAGACTGCTGGCTGTTAGCCCATAACGATGTGTTTATCACCGACCCCAATTACGAAGACGAGACGGCCGGAGGCGGTCTTTTCGTATCGTTCGGGGCAATCAATGAAGAAAAGGCAGAAGTGCGGTTAGACCTGCATGTCCGTAACTTGTCCGCCCGTTCCTTCTCCGGAAAAACCGTATTCGAATTATATGATAAGGGAAATAAGCTGGTGCAGACGGCCGAAAAGTCAGTGTCCCTGGGACGGGGAAAAGCACATAAGACATCTGTTCAGCTGTCTGTGAACAGGCCTCATTTGTGGGAACCCGACTCTCCGTATCTATACCAGCTGCACGTCAAGATTGTAGACCGCAACGGAAAGGTGGTCGATGGTTATCGCCGACGGGTCGGCATCCGCAGCATAGAGTTCAAAGGCAAAGACGGTTTCTGGCTCAACGGGAAGCCTTATCCCTATCCGCTGATAGGCGCCAACCGTCATCAGGATTTTGCCGTAGTGGGCAACGCCCTTTCCAACAGCCTTCACTGGCGCGACGCCAAGAAACTGCGCGATGCAGGTTTGCGCGTCATCCGCAACGCCCATTACCCGCAAGACCCCGCCTTTATGGATGCCTGCGATGAATTGGGCCTGCTTGTCATTGTCAACACGCCCGGATGGCAATTCTGGAATGACGAGCCTGTCTTTGCCGAACGGGTCTACAACGACATCCGCAACATGGTGAGACGCGACCGCAACCATCCGTCCGTATGGATGTGGGAACCCATCCTGAACGAGACGTGGTATCCGGAAGATTTTGCCAAAAATGTCCTGAACATCCTGAAAGAAGAATACCCGTATCCTTATTGTTACGCCGGTTGTGACGCAACGGCACGAGGACATGAATTTTTCCCCATACAGTTCACTCACCCCATCAATGGGCAGGGAGGAGCGTTCAATACCGACATTCTCGACCCGGAAGTCTCTTATTTCACCCGCGAATGGGGCGATAACGTGGACGATTGGAACTCACACAACTCGCCCAGTCGTGTAAGTCGCGCATGGGGAGAGGTACCCATGCTGATGCAGGCACAGGGATATGCCAAAACCGATTATCAGTACACCCATTATGATGTCCTGTACCGCAATCCGCGCCAGCACATGGGAGGTTGCCTGTGGCATTCTTTCGACCATCAGCGGGGTTATCATCCCGATCCGTTCTATGGAGGAATTATGGATGCCTTCCGACAGCCGAAATATTCTTATTACATGTTTTGCTCGCAACGGCCGGCTGAAGTAAACGAAGAGATGATTGCTGAAACCGGCCCAATGATTTACATAGCCCACGCCATGACGCCATTTTCGCCCAAAGACATAACCGTTTACAGCAATTGTGACGAAGTGCGTCTTACCTATTGCAAAGACGGCAAACAGTTTACTTACAAAAAAAGGCCGTCTGCCGAAGGCATGCCTTCGCCCGTTATCACCTTCCCGGACGTTTGGGACGTGATGTATGACAAGCAACTGTCTCGCGACAGGAAACAAGAAGACTCCTATCTGCTGGCCGAAGGCCTGATGGACGGCAAAGTTGTAACGACCCACAAGGTAACCCCTTCGCGCCGCCCGTCGAAACTTCTGCTGTGGGCCGACGATGAACAGGTCGAAATGACCGCCGACGGTTCAGACCTTGTGACCGTAGTAGCGGCCGTGGCCGACGGCAAAGGAATGATCAAACGACTGAACAATTACCACATCCGCTTTGAAGTGGAAGGCCCGGCCGAACTGGTAGGCAATGCGGAAACCTTTACCAATCCGTGTGCCGTACAGTGGGGAACGGCTCCCATACTGCTGCGCGCAGCCACCACTCCAGGCACCGTCAAGGTAAGAGCCTTTGTCACAATGGAAGGAAGGCACATTCCCCTTTCGGCAGAACTGGTCATTGAAACCCATGCGGCGGCCCATCCGCTGGTGGCAGATGATAACGAAATGAAGGAGATGAAAAAACAGACGGCCCGCGGCGTACAGGCCCCGAAGGCCACTACCACGGACTGCGAAAAGCAAGTCCGCAAGCTGCAGCAAGAACTGGACCAGCTGAAATTAAAGGAAGTAGAAAGACAGCAAAGTGACTTTGAATAATAGATAGAATGAAAAACAAACCGCCCCTGCTATCTGATGGGGATAATCTTAAATTTAATAACATTATGATTAAAAGTTTCAGAAAAGTCAGCTTATTGCTATGCCTGGGGATTGTATCCACAGGAATAGCCTATGCGATACCTGCAGAAGAGGTATCGGCTGCAAACGTAGTTTTACAGGGCCAGCCCTGTAAAGGTGTGGTAAAGGACTCAAGCGGTGAGACCGTTATCGGCGCGTCCGTGCTTGTAAAGGGAACAACCAACGGCACGATTACGGACATAGACGGCAATTTCACCTTGAACAACGTAGAACAGGGAGCTACCATCCAGATTTCCTTCGTCGGTTACCAGACTCTGGAAGTAGTATGGAACGGCACGCCGCTGAACATTACCCTTAAAGACGACACCCAACTGCTTGATGAAGTGGTTGTCGTAGGTTTCGGTACCCAGAAGAAAGTCAATCTGACCGGTTCCGTTTCGACGATGAACTCCGAAGAACTGACAGCCCGCCCGGTTTCGTCCGTAGCCCAGGCCATGCAGGGTATGGTTGCGGGTATGAACTTCTCTTACAGCGACGGTGGCCGTCTGGACAGTAACCTGAATTTCGACATTCATGGTACGGGTACCATCGGCGACGGTTCGAGCGCCAGCCCGCTGGTGTTGATTGACGGTGCCGAAGGTAACCTCAATGCCATCAACCCCGCGGATATCGAGAACATCTCCATATTAAAGGATGCCTCAGCATCTTCTATTTACGGTTCAAGAGCCGCCTTCGGCGTGGTATTGGTGACTACCAAAAAAGTAAGGCCGGCAAGACGTCCATCAGCTACAACAACAACTTCCGCTTTACCCGCTCCATCAACATGCCCGATGTAGCAGATTCCTACACCTATGCACGCTACTTCAACCTGATGCGCGCCAACGGCGGTCTGGGTCCCCAGTTCTCGGACGAGCAGCTGGACAAGTTCAAGCGCTACATGGCCGGTGACCCGACGGTAGCTTCAGCCGACCCCGACCCTCAGAACGCCAATAACTGGTGGTGGATTGGAAACACCAACACCGATTGGTACGACGTATTGTACGGCGACACTTCCTTCCAGCAAGAACACAACATCAGCGCCAGCGGTGGTTCGGAGAAAATCCAATATTACCTGTCGGCCAACTTCCTGTCACAAGAAGGCATCATCGCCATCAATCCCGACCAGATGAAACGCTATACCGTGACATCCAAAATTACGGCCGAGCTATTCCCCTGGCTGAAGGCGACCTATAATGTGAAATACATCCGGAAGGACTTCACCACTCCATCCATTCTGGACGATTCCTCCAACGGTACCCTGTATTACAACACGGCCAAGCGCTGGCCGATGGAGCCTGAATACAACCCCGACGGTTCGCTGGCTTCCAATACGCTTTTGTTGCCTTTGAGAGATGGCGGTAACAAAGAAAGACAGACTGATTACATCTACCAGCAATTCCAGTTAGTGGCAACACCTTTGGAAAATTGGAACATTTACGGCGAATTGAACTATAACATCACAGACGAATTCCAACATACAGAGTGGTTCAAACTGCTGAGAACCCATGTGGACGGCTCAACTTATTGGGATGCCAGCCGGCCTACCGACTATGCGGCAGAATATGCGACCCGCAACAATTACTTCAACACGAATTTCTATTCAGACTATTCTTTCACATTGCAAGAGAATCATAACTTCAAGGTGATGGCCGGTTTCCAGGCTGAATTGAACAAATACCGCTATCTGTGGGGCCGCAAGGATGACCTGATTACGGAAAATGTGCCCAACATTGCGACAGCAACCGGAGAAGATTATGTAGACGCACAATTGACACACTGGGCCACTGCCGGTTTCTTCGGCCGTTTGAACTATGATTACAAAGGCCGTTACCTGTTTGAGGCCAACATCCGTTACGACGGTACGTCCCGCTTTGACCGCAACCAACGCTGGAACTGGTTCCCCTCCTTCTCAGCCGGATGGAACATTGCTCAGGAATCATTCCGGGAACCGCTGATTGACTATGTAAACGTATTCAAGCTGAAAGGTTCGTGGGGCCAATTGGGTAACCAGAATACAAAGACCTGTATCCCTACATCTTGAGAATGCCCTTCTCATCCGCAGCCGGCGGATGGCTGATTAATGGCCAGAAACCCAACCTGTCTTCATATCCCGGTCTGGGTACTTCACTCTTGGGTTGGGAAACCATGCAGTCGTGGAACATCGGTTTTGAACTGGCCATGTTCAGAAACAGACTGACGTTAAGTTTCGACTGGCTTAACCGTACAACCAAGGACATGGTAGGTCCCGCTCCCGAGCGTCCTGCAACCTTGGGAACCGGCGCTCCCAAAATGAATAACGCCGAAATGGTTTCCAAAGGTTTCGACTTGGAAATCTCCTGGAGAGACCAAACCGGTGACGTCAGCTATGGTGCACGCTTCATCCTGTCGGATGCACGTCAGAAGATTTTGGACTACCCGAACGTAGACGGTTCGTTGAGCGCATGGCGCGTAGGACAGTACCTGAACGAAATCTGGGGTCTGGAGACACTGGGCATCGCCAAGACTGAAGAAGAAATGGACCAATATCTGGCCAATCTGCCCAACGGCGGCGTAACCTGGGGTAACAACTGGAGCGCCGGCGACGTAATGTACGTAGACCGCAACGGCGACGGCAAGATTTCGGAAGGCGCTACGGAAGACGACCCGGGCGACTTGTACATCATCGGAAACTCGACTCCCCGCTTTAATTTCGGTCTGGACTTAAATGCCGAATGGAAAGGCTTCGATGTGCGCATCTTCCTGCAAGGTACAGCCAAACGCGACTACTGGATTGGAGGAAATATGTACTTCGGCGCATCCGGCGGTACTTGGAATGCCAGCTGCTTCACTTCCCATCTGGACTTCTTCACAACTGGCAATGAAGTTACCAATGAAGACGGTTACTTCCCCGAAAACCGCGATGCATTCTTCCCCCGCCCGTTGGAAGACTCCGGCAAAAACACACATACACAAACCAAGTATTTGTCCAATGCTTCCTATCTGCGCGTGAAGAACCTCCAGCTGGGCTACACGCTGCCGCAAACTTGGACTGCCAAAGTCGGCATTTCCCGCTGCCGTCTGTTTGTTTCAGGAGAAAACCTGTTTACCATTACAGGACTGCCTGACGGATTCGATCCGGAAAACCTCAACAACAGCGGTAAGAACTACCCGCTGGCAAGAAATATTTCTTTCGGTCTGAATGTTAACTTTTAAAATTGAATAATATGAAACTGACTAAATTATACATAGGGCTTTTGTGCGGCATGGCTGCCTTGTCGTCGTGCAACGATTTCCTGGACAGAGAGCCGCTCGACGAGATTACGCCCGAAAACTTCTTGTACAATGAATCCGACCTGGCGTCCTACGCCATCAACCTTTATCCATTCTCGACCCATAGCGGTTGGGACATCGCCGGAATATGGGACAATGACAACAATACGGACAATCTGGTAGGAACAGGCTACAGCACTATTTGGACACCGGGACAATGGAGAACGCCCGAAACAGACGGCAACTGGGAGTTTACAACCATCCGCCAGTGCAACTACTTCCTGAACATCGTACAACCGCGCTATGACAACGGCGAGATTTCAGGTTCCAATGCCGGACATTACTTGGGCGAAGTCTATTTCCTCCGCGCCTACAACTACTTCGGCAAACTTCAAGCATTGGGCGATTTTCCCATCATAACGGAAACGCTCGACAACGACACGGAAATATTGATCGCCGCCAGCAAGCGTCAACCCCGAAATAAGGTAGCCCGCTTTATCCTGGAAGATTTGGACCGCGCCATCGCGCTTCTGTCCAACAACCCTGACGGTGGCAAAAACCGCATCACCAAGAACGCAGCATTGCTGTTCAAGTCCCGCGTAGCCTTATTTGAGGCTTCATGGAAAACTTACCACAAAGGAACCGCCTTTGTTCCTGGTGGCAGTGGCTGGCCGGGCGGCCCGAATGACTTGAGCGATTTCAACATCGACACAGAAATCAGCCTCTTCCTGACCCAGTGCAAGGATGCCGCCAAGCAAGTGGCCGACGCCATTCCTTTGGCCGACAACACGGCAGCCAATGTAGATTTGTGGGACAATACCGAGGGAGACGCCCAATACAAGATGAACAACCCCTACTACGCACAGTTCTGCGACGAGAACCTGGAGTCGTATCCCGAAATCCTGTTATGGAGAGCCTACAACTATTCGGAATATTCCATTGGCCATTCAGCCGTATTCTATCTGTATAATGGCGGCAACACCGGCTTCAACAGAAACTACGTGGAAACATTCCTCTTCAGAGACGGCAAGCCCATCTATGCCCATCCTGAATATACCGACACATCCATCAAGAACGTCAGAAAAGACCGCGACAGCCGTCTGCAGCTTTTCATGATGACACCCGGCGAAATGGTCGGATACAACGAATCTGACCACACAACGAAAGTGTACCTGACCACACCTTTGAACCTGCTGGACGGAACACGTAAAGCCAATACGGGCTACATGCTCCGCAAAGGCTTGGGCGACACCTGGTACCGCGAAGGCAACTACGGTACGGAAGGCTGCCCGGTATTCCGTGCCTCAGAAGCCTACCTGAACTATCTGGAAGCATCCTGCATCGAGAATGGCGGTAACAGCATCGACGGTACGGCCCAGAACTACTGGAAGCAGCTGAGAAAACGTGCCGGCCTGCCCGAGGACTATATGATTACGGTCAACGCTACGGTGTACCCGGGCAGCGCCCAGGAAGCCGTAACCTACAAGGATGGCCCCCAAACATTTGAAACCGACTGGGCCGTTTATTCAAAGGGAGAGCAAGTATCCAAACTGTTGTACAACATCCGCCGCGAACGTCATTGCGAGCTGATTGAAGAAGGCTTGCGCATGATGGACCTCAAGCGTTGGAGAGCTCTCGACCAGCTTAACTACAAGGACTTCCCCGATGAAGGTTATCGCGTATCCGGCATGAATCTGTGGGAATCGGAAGAACTGGCAGAATTCCCCGAAGGCACCTTGAAGGGCGAGGGCGAAGAAGACGGTCCCAACATCTCCGGCAAGACCAATTCGGGCAAATACCTCTGTCCTTACAGAGCCGTGGCGAACCACTACCTGTATAACCGCGGCTATAAATGGTGTGAGGCCCACTACCTGTCGCCGATTGGTGTGAAAAACTTCAGACAGACAGCAAGCAATCTGGAAGACCTGAACACTTCGGTCATCTACCAGAATCCGGGTTGGGCTATTGAAGTGGACGCTCCTCCTATCGGAGTTCCGGCCCAGAATTAAGATTATTCGCAACTTCATCAACGTACCGGTGGAGAACAGCCTGACGGTTCTCCACCGGCTGCGTTGCCGGCTTAACCATAAGCGCCGACAAACAAGGATTGTTTGCTGTAGTTCGGAAAAGAATTTGAAGGACTTGGCAGACATTCCTTTTTTGTATCAAGCTCCGACAAGGGAAGGACGGCATACGCCCACCCCCGACGGGCACGGCCCCACCGCCCGCCGACAGCGCCCTTCCACCGTTTGCGCCTCGCCCAAGCAGGCCTGCGGCGGTTCCCAATCCGCACCCGACCAACCTGGGCAAACGGAAAGAAGCGCAACGATGAACCCCATATAAAGAACCCGTTTTTTGACAACTAATCCCCCAGAGAATGATGAACAGACTATTATACACGGCTCTGTTCTCGTGCGGCATGGCCCCAGCCATGGCCCAGAACGAACAGGCCCCCAACATTGTACTAATCTTATGCGACGACATGGGATTTTCAGACATCGGCTGCTACGGCAGCGAAATCCTGACTCCCAACATCGACCAGCTGGCCAAGGAAGGCGTCCGCTTCAGCCAGTTCAAGAATACAGGCCGCAGCTGCCCCAGCCGCGCAGCCTTGCTCACCGGCAGATACCAGCACGAAGTGGGCATGGGCTGGATGGCCGAAGTGGACGAGCACCGGCCCGGCTACCGCGGACAAATAGACAAAGCCTACCCCACCATTGCCGAAATAATGAAAGCCGGCGGCTACCGCACCTACATGAGCGGAAAATGGCACGTCACCACCACCGGAGGCTATGACGCCCCCAACGGAAGCTACCCGGTACAGCGCGGCTTCGAACGCTACTACGGCTGCCTGCACGGAGGCGGCAGCTACTACAAGCCCGAACCCCTTTACAACGACCTTGACCGAATCAGCGAAGTGCCGGACGACTATTACTACACACAGGCCATCACCGACTCGGCCGTGTGCTTCGTCAACCGCCACGACACCAGCCGCCCCATGTTCCTCTACGTGGCCCACTATGCACCGCATTTGCCCCTCCAGGCGCCCGAAAAGGCCGTACAGAAATGCCTGGACCGCTACAAGGAAGGATACGACGTGCTGCGCCGCCGGCGCTTCGAGAGACAGAAGCAACTGGGATTAGTCCCCGAAGACATGGAGCTGCCGGTCTACGACAGGGAATTTGGAGGCAAGCGGCCGGCCTGGGAAGACCTCACGGCCGAACAGCAGAAACAATGGATACACGACATGGCCACCTACGCAGCCATGATAGAAATCATGGACGAAGGCATCGGCAAACTGGTAGACGCCATCAAGCACAAAGGCATGTACGAGAATACGGTGTTCCTGTTTCTCAGCGACAACGGAGCCACCGACGAAGGCGGCTACATCGGACAACTGATGTCCGACCTGTCCAACACACCTTACAGAAGCTACAAGAAATGGGTCTATCAGGGAGGCACCAGCACGCCATTCATCCTGACCTATGGAGACAAGAAGAAGAACCCGATGAAAGGACAAATCTGCCGCCAGCCGGCCCACATCATCGACCTCCTGCCCACCTGCATGGCCCTGGGACACGTCGGCTATCCCGCCGCATTCAAGCACCCCGACCTGCCCGGATGCAGCTTACTGCCTGCTGCGGAAGGCAAGCCGGCACAGCCACGGACACTTTATTTTGAACACCAAAGTTCCTGCGCCATCATCGACGGGAACTGGAAGCTGGTCAGATACGACCGGGACAGCCAGTGGGAACTGATAGACCTTGACGCCGACCCGTTTGAGACAAACGATTTGTCACAACGCCATCCCGAGAAAGTGGAAGAGCTGGAAAGCCGATGGATAGAATGGGCCAACACGCATAAAGTGTTCCCCCTCGAAGACAAAACGTGGACCAAAAGACTGAACTTCTACAAGCAGAAGAATCCCGACCAGCGGGGTGAATGACAGACATTGCAGCAGGACCGCAACCGTAATAGAGGGTGCTGCGCCGGCCACTGGCCCTGCAGTCATCCATGATGGTCCGGAGAGCCCAGGCTTTGTCCGGGCGAAACAAAGAATCACGAAAGCCCCGGCATCCGTATCCCGGGGCATCGCTGAAAGCAGCGGGGCCTCGCTGGATGACAAGTCATTTCCATCCGACAGGTCTCGGGCCGAATGTACGGAATACCGCCCGGCAGTTTGTCCTGCTTCATACATAACGGCACCATGCAAGCATCGTCCGCCAACCGCGCTTGCATGGTCCGTCCACCATGCTTGCATGGTCCGACCGCCATGCTTGCATCATCCATAAGGTAACCATCCGAAATCAGCCGTGTTGTTTTCATGCCCCCAAGTTCCGGCCTTTGTGCCCCAAAAGCCGTGTTCAACCTGAATGGAAACAACCGCTTCGCGATGAGCCGCACTCCCATAGACCTGCGCAAAGGCGTTGACAGCCTGTGCGGCGCCACCCGTTCCTGCCGGCCGGATTCCTTGAACGGGGATGTGGATGTATTCTCCAACCGCAACCGTACGTAAGCATTCGAATAAATGCACCTTTTAAACCTTGAGGTTTGGTTGTAGCTTTGCGGTAGTGAATACAATCAAACCTCAATTATTATGAACAGACAAGA
>NZ_CASFWU010000043.1 GCF_949298305.1 uncultured Bacteroides sp.
GCTCACATCGAAGCCGTGAAGTCGCTTATCATGAGCGAGGTGAACGTAAAGGAGATTAAGTTTGTGGACGGTGCTGCAGGTGTGCTGGTGAAGAAGGTGAAGTGTGATTTCAAGAAACTCGGTCCCAAGTTCGGCAAGCAGATGAAGGCAGTAGCTGCCTATGTGGCTGCCATGTCGCAGGAGGAAATAGCTGCTCTTGAACAGAACGGTGCCTATACTTTCCGTTTGGATGACGGTTCCGAGGCGGTCATTGAGACTTCCGATGTCGAAATCTTCAGCGAGGATATTCCCGGCTGGTTGGTGGCTAATGAGGGCCGTCTGACTGTTGCCCTGGAGGTAACCGTTACTGAGGAATTGCGTCGCGAGGGTATTGCCCGCGAACTGGTCAACCGTATCCAGAACATCCGCAAGTCCAGTGGGTTTGAGATAACGGATAAAATAAAGATTACATTATCAAAAAATCCGCAAACAGATGATGCGGTAAATGAATATAAAGATTATATTTGCAATCAAGTTTTGGGAGTATCACTGACACTTGCCGACGAGGTAGACAATGGTACAGAACTCAGTTTCGATGAATTCTCCTTGTACGTAAGTGTAGTGAAGGAATCATATTAATACTAACTGATTAAACACGTTAAGTTATGGCAGAAAAGACGAGATATTCGGACGCCGAATTGGAAGAATTCCGTGCAATTATAATGGAGAAGCTGGAGCTTGCCCAGCGGGATTACGATATGCTGAAAGCAAGTCTGACGGGTGCCGATGGTAACAATACGGATGATACGTCTCCTACGTATAAAGTTCTTGAAGAAGGGGCTAATACCTTGTCTAAGGAAGAGACTACCCGTCTGGCACAGCGCCAGTTGAAGTTCATTCAGGGACTGCAGGCTGCGCTGGTGCGTATTGAGAACAAAACCTACGGTATTTGCCGTGAAACGGGCAAACTCATACCCGCCGAACGCCTGCGTGCTGTTCCTCATGCCACTTTGAGCATCGAAGCCAAAAACAGCGGTAAGAAGTAAGCAACCGGCCGGGAGCATGAATATAGCGGTTAGTGGTGAGCGGTGAGTGGTTAGCTTTTGCTGACCGTTGCCTGTTCGCCACTAACCGTTGTTTATGCCTGCCACTGTCCCTCTTACTTATACTGACCGCTAACCACTAATCACTAACCACTATTTATCTGATGAACAAATATCTTACGAAAGGACAGATTGCCTTGTCTGTCATATTCTCTGTACTGGTGATAGACCAGATTATCAAGATTTGGATTAAGACACACATGTACTGGCATGAGAGCATCCGTGTCACAGACTGGTTTTACATCTTCTTCACCGAAAACAACGGAATGGCCTTTGGTATGGAGATTTTCGGAAAGCTGTTTCTTACTCTCTTCCGTCTTGTGGCTGTGTCGGTGATAGGCTGGTTCCTCTACAAGTTTGTGAAGCACGGCATGAAGACGGGGTTCATCGTCTGCGTTTCCCTCATCCTGACGGGTGCCTTGGGCAACATCATCGACAGCGTGTTCTATGGCGTTCTCTTCAGTGAGAGCACTGCCTCCAGTGTGGCTACTTTCCTGCCCGAGGGTGGTGGATATGCTCCTTGGTTCTATGGCAAGGTGGTGGATATGTTCTATTTTCCCATTATCGATACCTATTGGCCTTCGTGGATGCCATTTGTGGGTGGAGAACACTTTATCTTCTTTAGCCCCATCTTTAACTTTGCCGATGCGGCTATCAGTTGTGGCATTATCGCCCTGCTGTTGTTTTATAGCAAGTATCTTAATGACTCTTATCACGCAGTGAGGAAATCATGAAAGGAACGAAGTCTATGCGCCGTTGCTGCGTTCTGTTGTTGATGCTGGTCAGTCTGGTTTCCTGCCAGGTGAAAAGGCCCGACACAGTTCTCTCCGATGCCAAAATGGCCGATGTGCTCTACGATTATCATATAGCCAAAGCGTTGGGTGAGGAGTTGCCCTATAACGAATCTTATAAGAAGGTGCTCTACATTGAGTCCGTCTTTAGGAAACACGGAGTTACTCAGGCTGAGTTTGACTCATCTATGGTTTGGTTTTCGCGCAACCCTGAAGCTCTCACCAAGGTCTATTCATCCGTGAACGAACGTCTCAAATCCAGTCGAGACGGCATTAATCGCCTGGTCGCTTTGCGGGAGAATAAAGTAGAAGTTTCTCAACCTGGCGATAGTGTGGATGTGTGGGCATGGAGGCGTTCTTATAGACTGAGCGGTATGCCTTTGGATAACAAGTTAACCTTCGTCCTATCTACTGACAGCAATTTCCAGAACCGTGATACTCTGTGCTGGAATGTAGATTTTAGTTTCGATGCCACTACAGATACGGCTTGTTTGCCTTTGATGGCTCTGCAGTTGGTGTGCGACAGAGATCGAGTCTCTACCGTCATGCGCCGTGTGCTTGCTTCGGGTACTGAGACCCTGACTTTGGCTGATACAGTGGGGCATCTTCATGAAGTGCGTGGATTTATTTATTTCCCGCAGGAAGAGCCGAATGGCATTTTGCGGCTTGGGCGTATTTCGCTGATGCGTTATCATGCCACCGACAGCATACCTACCGACAGTGTGACTGCATCTGCTGACTCTCTGAAAGAATCTGTCCAGAAATTCGATTCCGTGGCACAGGAGGAAATAGCCGTTCCTTCTTCTTCTTTGGAGGAAAAGCCTGTCCGTTCCGCCCGTCCGCAGCGGCCACGTCCTGTGATGAATAACGCCAAGGAAGTGAAAAAGCCTGTTTCCAGCCCAGAACCGATGAAACGTCGGACTCTTCCATTGCATAGTAAGGAGGAACGTCCATGAAGCATCGTCGATATGCTGCTCATTATCTGCGTTTGCCCGACTCACACTTTCTTCGACAGCATGTCGTGGAAGTGGAGAACGGTTGCGTAGTCCGTATGTTTCCGCTTAATGAGGAGATTGAAGACGTAGAGTGGTTACCCGGTCTGATTGCTTTAGAGACTAGCAATGAGGACGGTGTCCCTATCCCTTACTATTATTATCCCTTTGATTTTACTTTGATGCAGCCTGTCGCCGGAACTCAGCGCAGACAATTGCCGTAGCAACCGCAACGTTGAGCGATTCGGAAGTTGTGCGGCCAGCCGGATAGTTGGGTATCAGCAGGCGACGGTTCACCAGTTGTTCTACTTCGTGACTCACACCGTTTCCTTCGTTACCCATTATAATCAGCCCCCGTTCCGTCTCCAGCTTTTCTGCGTAGAGATTATCGCCGTTTAAGAAGGTGCCGTATACTGGTATTTCTTCGTTCAGTCCGCTTATCAGGGCAGGCAGGGACGTGTAGTGCAAATGAACGCGTGCCAAGGCCCCCATGCTGGCTTGCACAGTCTTGGGGCCGAAGGCATCTGCCGTTCCCGGCGAACAAAAGATATGTTCTATGCCAAACCAGTCTGCCACACGAATGATGGTGCCTAAGTTGCCCGGGTCTTGCACATCATCCAGAGCCAGGCAGAGTGAGTTCCTGATGACGGATGCATCTGTCTGTTCCTGCGGTTGTACAAAGATGCCCAATACCTGCTGTGGTGTCTTCAGCAGGCTGGCACGTGCCAGTTCCTCTTCCGTTACTTCTACTACTTCAGTTGCCTGCACTATAGTCTGCCCCTTCAGCCATTGGTGCGTGGCTGCCAGCAAACGGCACTCCAGGCGACCTAACAGTTCTTCTACCAGTTTGGGGCCTTCGGCCAAAAAAACTCCTTCCGCTTTGCGGTATTTTTTTTGTTCAAGTGAGTGGATGTATTTGATTCGGTTTTTGCTCAGCATGTGGATAGCGGTTAGTGGTTAGCTGGGTTCTCAGTAGTGAATCCGAGCACAAAAATACAAGAATATTTTCAATCGGCGTTGGATATCTCCATTTATGTCTGTCGATGCAGGACTTCAAAGTGAGAGAGAGGTGCTTAGAGAAGGCTGTCTTAAAATAGGCCGGGGGATTCTTCTTGTGGCTACGGGGTAGGTGGTTTATGACTTGAAATCGTTCAACCCGCTTTGATATGTTATAAATAGCTTGTTTTAATAAGCCGGATACTTGGCTTTTTGACAAAATCAATCTATGCTACATGTTTGTCCTTCCCTGTGGTGCCACCTAATGTTGCTTTTGATGTGCAGACGGGCTCTTCACGATACGCGGTTTCAAGTTATGCCGCTATCCATGAGCTAAAAGATGAGGAAACAGTGCGGGACTGCTTACCTTTATCTTTTTCACATGATAGAGGCGCAGCATTTGTTTTCTTTCGGTTCGTCTTTTCCCGTTTGGACACACTTGTCTGTCGTGTAATATTATGTCGCTAAATGCTTGCAAAAAGTCAGCATGTAGCGGATTTTACTTACACTGGATTCTTTTGAACAGAGCGAAATGGAAGATGGAATGCGCCTTGTGGATTGCTCTGAGAGCCTGCATTGCTTGCTTCGTCTGTCCACCATGCTTGCTTTGTCCGTCTACCATGCTTGCTTCGTCCGTCCACAACGCTTGTTTTGTCTGGTCAGATTGCTTGTCGGAAGCGCACAAAATGTGTGTGTGGAGCACCCAAAAGCCTTGTTTGGACCTCCCGAAAGGGAAAGTCGACTTCTCAATTGTGGCTTTTGGCAGTCCGGAAGACGATATTTTCGCGTAAGAAAGCTGCATTTTACTCTCTTTCAAATGTAAGTATTTTGCTATTTCTCATTCATACAGTTGATTACGTGTTTTTGCTTCCGTTTTTTCTTGCAAGCCAGCCTGGAGGGCTAAATAATGGATTCTCGTCCATTAGGAAAGTCAGAATGTCAAAATGTAAAGGTTGGGTGAATGTGTACTGTCGGCACAAAGATGCTTTTTTGATTCAAGCTTCGGTGAGTGTGAATTGTGAATCGGCGAAGTCTGACCTGCATATAATCTGTCTTCGTGTTAATCGGTGTCTGGAAGATAAAAGGATTACTGGACGGACAGATGCTGCCGGGGAACGTTTGGGGAAATGGGACGAACGTGTCGTAAGAAAAGAAAGTCCGGACGAAATCGCTTCGGCCGGACTCGTTTCAATAAACTTGGCAGAGTTTATTGCCTTTTACTTTCTCTGAATCAGACTCGATTGAATGATAAGGACATGGACAGATTGTCCCGATTCTCTTAGACTCAACGCTTTTTCCTCGAAAGCAATGACAAATTATGTGCATGGCAGGTCTTCTGACTTGTTTCCGTTATAGGCGCCTTCCCGGAAGTTTATTCCAGTGGCATGGGGTCAGTTGTCTATAACCTTATGTTGAAACTTACAGCAGCGGGACTGTTCAGGACTCTCACCTGATTCCCTTTTAATTGCTTTCCCGCGGGGGATTGCAAACCAATGCAGAGCAAAGGTAAGAAAAAATTGGAAAACGGCAAGGGGGATGTCTGCCAAATTGGTGTGTGTGGCGAATGATTTTTAAGGACAATACTTGTGCCGTATAAAATGCGGGGGAGGTCTTCAGGTATTGCAAATGGCAATTTGAAAGAAAGGAACGTGAAATCAGAAATGATTGGGGACAAAAGCTCTTTATTTGCCTGTGTCGTCCCGCATGATTTGTGTCTAAAAGAAAAAACGCATTTGATTTATCTCCCCTCATTCCGTATTAACGGGCTGAGGGGAGGGGGACTTGATTGTTTGGATATATGCTGATGAGCTCAAGTATCGGGCGTCAATGCTTTCCGGGTCGTCAATCGAGAGTGGGGCTTTTATTTTTCTTTGGCCAAAGTGAACACGAACTCCAATCCGCCTCCTGCATTGTTTTTGGCAGAAATGGTTCCCCCATGTATCAGAACGGCGTTCTTTACGATGGCTAACCCGAGCCCTGTTCCACCCAGTTTGCGCGATCTTCCTTTATCCACCCTGTAGAAACGCTCGAAGAGTCGGTTCAGATGTTCGGGTGCTACTCCTACGCCCGTATCGGCAAAGCTGAAGTAATAAAAGTTTTCGTCTTCACGGAAGCAATTGATGTGGATGCGTATGTGTGTGCCGGCATAGGCGATGGCATTGTCCATCAGGTTGCGGAAGATGGAGTACAGGAGTGAGTAGTTTCCTCTTAGCTGTATTTTGGGCTGTAATGAATTGACTACGGTTATCTGTTTTTCTTCCAGTTCCAGCGATACCTCGTTCACGATATTGGCTACCAGCAGGCTGATGTCTACTTTCTCCATGTCAATCATGCTGGCGGCTTCATCCATGCGTGTCAGTACCGAAATGTCACGCAGCAGGCGGCTCAGCCGGTTGCTCTGTGCATAACAGCGTTCCAAAAAGACCAGCATCTTTTCTCGCGGTATGTTTTCGTTGTTTACAATTGTTTCCAGATAGCCCTGGATGCTGCTCACGGGTGTCTTTAATTCGTGGGCTATGTTTTGTGTCAGCTGCCTTTTCAGCCGAATTTGTTCCTCTTCCTGCGTAACGTCGTTGATGGAAATTTCGAAACTGAGGTCCTGGAAGATATTGCATTCTACGATGAAGGTTCGTCCGTTTTTGTTGATGTGGATGGAAATCCTTTTTTCTCCTGTCGCATTTCCGGGCTTCTTTTGTGCTTTGTCTACGAAGTCGGTTATCATTTGGAATTCGTTCACTCCGAAAATGTCTTCGGTGGTCTGTAGGTTAGAGTCTGAAATCAGGTTACTGTATTGCGTGAACAGATTGTTGACCAGAATTTCCTTTTTGTCGCGAGTGAAAACTCCCAAGCCTTCGCGCGAGGTCTGCAGGTGTGTTATCAGTTTTTCCCTTTCGATGTAGAGGGCCTCTTTGGTTTCACGCAGACGGCGGTATATCTGGATGATGTGTTGTGAAATTTCGCCCAATTCGTTGTGGGGGAATGCTGCCTGTATGTCCATTTCTATTGGCTCATTCTTGTCGGCACGTTTGGCAAATTCTCGCAAGTGCGTGATGGCGGTACCCAGTTTGGAAGTGAACTTGTAGAAAACAAATATCAGCAGTAGCGTGACAATGATGGTGAACCACAGGTAGTGAGGGTCGGCTGCCAGATTGTTGACCAGATTGACGTCATAGGGCAGAGCCGACCGGATGATATAGTTCTTGTATAGAGTGGCTGAATAGAAATAGGGAAGACCGGTTGTCTCTGATGTGCGACGCAAGTCGAATCCATGCTTTTCCTTTAACGCTTTCTGTATCTCGGGGCGCCCGATGTGATTGCCTGGTTCGTGGCTATTGTTCTTAAAACTGTCGTATATCACTTTACCCTGAAGGTCTATTACCGTGACTCTCAAGTCCTTGTTCACATAGCTGGCAATATAGTTGTCCAATACCTTTGAGTGCAGGCTGTCCGGTATGTTGCGCAGTTCCAATGCCAGCCGTTCGTTATAGTCTTGGAGCTGTAGGTTCAACAGTTCCACTTTGTATTCCTTTTCCCGCTGATATTGGTAAGCCAGGAAGCACATGGCGAACACTAAAAACAATGAAATGACCGAAAGGAACAGCTTCCGGCTGAAAGATAGAAAATGTCTCTTTCCTTTTTTATTCGGCTTCAAAGCAGTATCCATATCCTAATCTGGTTACAATACATTTTCCATAAGGGCCTATCTTCTTGCGCAGGCGGGTGATGTTTACATCAATGGTACGGTCCAGAACATACACCTCGTCACTCCATACGTGCCCCAAGATATCTTCGCGCGAAAACACTCTCCCCGTGTTTTGCAGTAACAATAGCAGTATTTCGAATTCTTTTTTGGTTAAGGATACCTCTTCTCCATCAATGCACACTTTTTTCTTTCCAATGTCCAGAACCAGGCTTTTGTAGGTCAGTTGTTCCGGTTCCTGTTCGGCATCGGGCTGCTGTGTCCGTCTCAGTACGGCCTTCACCCGAGCGGCTACTTCACGTAGTGAGAATGGCTTTGATATATAGTCGTCTGCTCCCAGATTGAAGCCGGTTACCGTATCATTCTCTGTGTCTTTGGCTGTGATAAAGATAATGGGAACCTGTGCTGTCCTTTTGTCTTTCTTCAGCATACTGGCCATCTTGAATCCTGATATTTCACCCATCATTACGTCCAGCAACAACAAGTTATAGCTGCCTATGTCCATTCTCAGCGCTTCTTCTGCCGAGTTGGCTGTATCCACTTCATATCCTTCGTTCTCCAAGTTGAACTTCAAGATTTCGCATAAATCTTCCTCATCGTCTACCACTAAAATCCTGTAACTGTTCATTGCATTCCTATTTTAAGCATGTGATGGGAGGTTTCGGCCCTCTCCGCTCACAAAGTTAGACTTTATTTTTTATCCTTGGCAAAAGTGGGGCTATTTTGTTACGATGGGATGAAACAAGTATTACAATGTGGTTACAATCTGTGATTGCCTGCTTTGAAAGCATTTGATTTTGATGGGTCGTTTTACAACCAATTATCAAATAAAATGTTATTTTTGCTGGGGCTTTGCCCTGTTAAAAGAACATGATATTAATTGATAAAGAACAAACAGAAATGAACGCATTCCCTTTAATAAATATAGAGAAAGAATCGCGCCGTAAATGGAGGATTCCGTTGGTAGTTGTGGTGTTGGCAGTGGTAGTGGCCGGTTCCCTATGGCTGAACAATTCTCCTTTCCGGTCCGGATTTGAGATTACCGATGAATTGGGAGGCAACATTTTTCCTTCCAGTATTCTGTCGGTAGCCACGACCGATGCGCAGGTGATTGTGCCTGCCGACTCCATGTATGTGGGCAATCCGAAATCATGTATCGCTGTCAGAGTACGTTCCGGAAAGGCCTATAGCCGAGTGAGGATTGAAGTGGCCGAGACTCCTTTTTTTGCACGTTCCGTGTCCGAATTCGTACTGGAAAAACCACGGACAGAGTACACTATTTATCCAGACATTATCTGGAATTACGAGGCTCTGAAGAATATCAACCAGGCGGAGCCTGTGAGTGTGGCTGTTACGGTGGAGCTGAACGGGAAGAGTTTGGGGCAGCGGGTACGTACTTTCTCGGTTCGCAGCATCAACGAGTGCCTGCTGGGCTATGTGACCAATGGTACCAAGTTCCACGACACCGGCATTTTCTTTGCGGCTTATGTCAATGAGGAAAATCCCATGATTGACCAATTGTTGCGCGAGGCACTGGACACCCGCATTGTGACCCGTTTTCTGGGCTATCAGGCAGGCGGCCCCGAGGCAGTGGACAAGCAGGTGTATGCCTTGTGGAATGTGTTGCAGAAGCGGAACTTCCGTTACAGTTCGGTGTCCAATACCAGTCTGTCCAGCAATGTGGTCTTTTCCCAGCGGGTCCGTACTTTCGATGACGCCTTGAATTCGTCTCAAATCAATTGCGTGGACGGCAGTGTGCTGTTTGCCTCTCTGCTGCGTGCCATCAATATTGACCCGATACTGGTGCGCACACCGGGGCACATGTTCGTGGGTTATTACACCGGCTCCGACCACAAGGAAATGAACTTCTTGGAGACAACCATGATAGGCGATGTGGATTTGGAAGAGTTTTTCCCTGATGAGAAGCCGGATTCCACCGTGGTTGGAAAGACGCAGAACCAGATGTCCCGCCTTACATTCGACAAGTCAAAGGAGTATGCCAACAAAAAGTACAAGCAGAACGAAGAAGGTATCCACTCCGGCAAGCTGAACTATATGTTTCTGGAAATATCGAAAGACGTAAGACGGAACATACAGCCCATCGGCAAATGAGCCTTGCTTTTTGTGCCGGCCGCTTGCATATCAGCGTCGGGAATGCTACCTTTGCGGAGCTAAGTCAGAATCAACGATATGGAATCATACAAAAAATTCATTTCACCCGGAGCCTGGTTTTCCATGGAGTATCCGGCCGCATGGAGCGAGTCGGAAGACTGTGAGGGCTCGTTTCTTTTTTATAATCCTGATGAATGGACGGGAAACTTCCGCATCTCGGCTTATCGGGGTGAGGCAGATTACGGCCGGAAAAGTGTCCGTCAGGAGTTGCAGGCGAATCCTGCAGCGGTAGCGGTGAAAGTAGGATCACTTTCCTGTGCGTACAGTTATGAACCGTTGGAACAGGAGGGTGAGCATTATACGGCCCATATTTGGATTGTTGCACTGGATGATTTGGCATTCGAGTGCTCGTTTACCGTACATGAGGGCGCACCCATAGCCGATGCGGAAAAAGTGATTGCCTCACTGCAAGCTCGCAAGCCCGGAGTGAAATATCCGGCGGAATTGATTACCGTCCGTTTGTCTGAGATTTACCAGATTAACGAAGCCTATGAATGGATGGAGAAGACGGTGAAGGAACTGCTGAAGAAAGACTTCCAGGGTCAGGAAGAGGATGTGGCTAACATGCAGGAAATCATAGACCGGGGGGTGATAGGTCAGAAAAAGAGAGACCTGTGGCTGGCCGTGGGTATCGTGCTCTGTGTGATTGCCGCCAACGAGATGGACGGATTGGAATGGCATACGCTGATTGACGGCAATCGTGAAGCACCTGTCCTGTTGAATACTGCTACCGGCCGCTGGACCGACCCCATGAAACTGGCGTGGAGTAAGGTAAAGGCAGGCGGAAAGGTGAATCTGGCGGAGGCGTATCAGGAGAATTTCTGATTTCAGAAGTGTTTTTCTCTTAACTTTTAATTCTTCATTTTTCATTGAAATGTCCCCTATACTGCAAGTAGAAAATCTAACGAAGTCCTTTGGCGACTTGGTCTTGTTTGAAGATATATCTTTTGGTTTGGCCGAGGGTCAGCGTGTCGGTCTCATTGCCAAGAACGGTAGTGGTAAATCCACCTTACTCAGTATCCTTTCTGGTAAAGAGGGCTACGATGCTGGCAAAATATCTTTTCGCCGCGACCTCCGGGTGAGTTTCCTGGAGCAGGATCCGCGTTATCCTGAGGAACTGACCGTAATAGAGGCGTGTTTCCATCACGGCAACAGCACGGTGGAACTTATCAAAGAGTACGAGCGCTGTATGGAGACGGAAGGGCATCCCGGGCTGGACGATTTGTTGCTGCGCATGGACCACGAGAAAGCATGGGACTATGAACAGAAGGCCAAGCAAATCCTGTCCCAACTGAAGATACGCGACTTCGACAAGCCGGTGAAACACCTTTCGGGCGGTCAACTGAAACGGGTTGCACTGGCCAATGCGCTCATTACCGAGCCGGAACTTCTCATTTTGGACGAGCCCACCAACCACCTCGACCTCGACATGACCGAGTGGCTGGAGGAATACCTGAGGCGCACGAACCTGACTCTGCTGATGGTGACTCATGACCGTTACTTCCTTGACAGGGTATGTTCCGAAATCATCGAGATAGACAACCGCACGATTTACTCCTATAAAGGAAACTACAGCTACTACCTGGAGAAGCGGCAGGAACGGATTGATGCCAAGACGGTAGAAATAGAACGTGCCAACAACCTGTACCGTACCGAACTGGAGTGGATGCGCCGTATGCCGCAGGCGCGCGGACACAAGGCACGCTATCGCGAAGATGCCTTCTACGAATTGGAGAAGGTTGCGAAGCAGCGTTTCCACGATGCCAATGTGAAACTGGATGTCAAGGCTTCCTACATAGGCAACAAGATATTCGAGGCCGACCACTTGTGCAAAGCTTTTGGTGACCTGAAAATATTGGACGATTTTTCCTATATCTTCGCCCGTTACGAGAAGATGGGCATCGTGGGCAACAACGGTACCGGAAAATCGACTTTTATCAAGATACTGATGGGACTGGTGAAGCCTGACAGTGGTACACTGGACATTGGCGAAACTGTGCGCTTCGGTTACTATTCGCAGGACGGACTTCAGTTTGACGAACAGATGAAGGTAATCGACGTAGTCCGCGACATTGCCGAGGTCATCGAACTGGGCAATGGCAAGCGGCTTACCGCTTCGCAATTCCTGCAGCACTTTCTTTTTACTCCCGAAACCCAGCACAGCTACGTCTACAAGCTAAGTGGAGGAGAACGTCGGCGGCTTTACCTCTGTACGGTGCTGATGCGTAATCCGAACTTCCTGGTGCTCGACGAGCCGACGAACGATCTCGACATCGTTACCCTGCAAGTGCTCGAAGAATATCTGCAAAGCTTCAAGGGGTGCGTTATCGTCGTGAGCCACGACCGTTACTTTATGGATAAGGTGGTAGACCACCTGCTTGTGTTCAACGGTGGGGGCGACATCCGCGACTTCCCCGGTAACTATACCCAGTATAGGGAATGGAAGGAGGCAAAGGCACGTCACGACAAGGAGCAGCAGGCTGCTGCCAAGCCACAACAGACGGATAAACCTCAGCGGATACGGAACAATGAGAAACGCCGGATGAGCTTCAAGGAACGTCGTGAGTTCGAGCAGCTGGAACAAGAGATAGCCACCTTGGAAGCAGAAAAGAAAAGCATAGAAGAGGCGTTGTGCAGCGGAGCGTTGTCGGTGGAAGAGCTGACTGAGAAATCGAAACGCTTGCCGCAGCTGACGGAGTTGATTGACGAGAAGACGATGCGATGGCTGGAGTTGAGTGAGATAGAATAAAAGCCTCACCCCGGCCCCTCTCCCAAGGAGAGGGGAGGGGAAGAGTTACCTTTTCTGAATGAATAATTAAAGATAATCAGATAGATATGCAACCAACAACCGATATTTCATCTCATCTACTTCCCCCTCTCTTTGGGAGAGGGGGGCAGGGGGGTGAGGCTAACTATCACAGCCATTCCCTCTACTGCGACGGCCGTGCCGGCATGGAAGACTTTGTGCGTTTTGCTCTGAGCCGTGGTTTTACTTCTTATGGTTTCTCGTCCCATGCTCCTCTTCCGTTTTCTACTGCCTGGACGATGGAGTGGGATCGCATGGAGGATTATCTGGACGAATTCCAGCGGTTGAAACAGAAGTATGCCGGACAGATTGAACTGTATATCGGGCTTGAGATAGATTATCTGAACGAGGAAAGCAATCCGGCTGCCGAATGTTTCCGGCGTCTGCCGTTGGATTATCGCATCGGGTCGGTTCACCTGTTATACGATGAAACGGGTAAGGTGGTCGATGCCGATCTGCCTGCCGGAAAGTTCCGGCAGATGGTTGACGAGCATTTTCACGGTGATGTGGAGCAGGTGGTGCGTCAGTACTACAAACGCTCGTGGCGGATGGTGGAGCTGGGTGGGTTCGACATTGTAGGTCATGCTGACAAGGTGCATTACAATGCTTCCTGTTGTCGTCCCGGCATTATGGACGAACCTTGGTATGAACGGTTGGTCTGCGACTACTTTGCCGAGATTGCACGTCGGGGGTATCAGATGGAAATCAATACGAAGGCATACAGTGAGCTGGGCGTCTTCTATCCGGATGAGCGTTATTTTCCTTTACTCCGCGAGCTGGGTATCCGCATCCAGGTAAACAGCGATGCCCACTATCCCGAGCGCATCAGCAACGGCATGTCCGAAGCCTATGAGGCTTTACGGAATGCCGGGTTTACGTCTGTGATGCAATTGCGTGCGGGACAGTGGGCAGAGGTGCCGTTGAGATAGCCGGTCTGTCGGCTTATTCCTTTTTCAGCAGAAAGTCATCAATGGCTTTCTTGTAGGTTGCCTTGTCGGCGGCTCCACTGAATAGTTGAGGCTTTTCATTCATAGGAATGAGTACAAAGAGGGGGATGCTGGTGGCATTGAACAAGGCAGCCAGTTCCTTCTCCTTATCTACATTCACTTTATAGATGGTGATCTGGCCTGCATATTCCTTGGCCAGTTCTTTCATGATGGGGGCTACCTTTCGGCAGGGACCACACCAGTCGGCATAAAGGTCGATGATGGCGGGTTTGTCGCCTTTGTATTTCCATTCTTGGGCGTTCTGATAGTCGAATACTTTGTCGATGAACATGGCTTTGTCCATCATAACGACCTCTTGGGCGTAACCCAGAAGTGTGGTGGCTGCGAGAGCCAGGGTGAGGAGGAGTTTCTTCATATCTTTGTTAGTTATGAGCTACGAGCTACAAGCTACGAGTAATGAGCTATAAGTGGTGAATTATACCCTCATAATACACTTGTCACTCGTAGTTCGTAGCTTTCCATTATACATATTGTTCAATCAGGCTGACCAGTTCATTGCTTTGTACCACACCGGACTGCCGCCAGACCTGTTGACCGCCTTTGAAGAGCATCAGGGTGGGCACGGCTTGTATGCGGTATTGCATGGCTAATGCCTGTTGTTCGTCTACATCTATTTTAACGATGCGTGCTTTGTCGCCCACACGGCCTTTAACGTTTTCCAATATGGGGTGCATCATTTTACAGGGGCCGCACCATGTGGCATAGAAGTCCACCAGCACAGGCTTTTCCGATTGTATCAGTTCTTCAAATCTTTCCATAATCATTTTTTGTTATTTGTCAGTTGTTGGTGTTTTGATGAATAACAAACTATCGGCCCGATTTGTTCAATCCTTTAGTCTGCAATGCTCAGTTCGTCGATGAGGTGCTTGGCTCCGGCATATTTCTCAATGATGAAGAGCGTGTAGCGGATATCCACGCAAGCGGCACGCTGCGACGAGGGTCGGAAAGCAATGTCGCCTGTCAGACCTTCGTAGTTGCGGTCGAAGGCGGTACCGATGAGTTCGCCACGGGCGTTGAACACAGGACTGCCCGAGTTTCCGCCGGTGTTGTCCGTATCTACGATGAAGCACACAGGCATCCGTCCGTCCTCCAGGGCATAGCGGCCGAAATCCTTCGCCTGCCAGAGCTGCTTCAGGCGGTCGGGCACTACGAACTCCCAGTTCGTCGGGTCTTCTTTCTGCATCACGCCGTCCAGCGTTGTCTGGTATTCGTACACCGCTCCGTCGGCAGGCTCGTACGAGGCTACTTTGCCATAAGTAAGGCGCAGGGTTGAGTTGGCATCGGGATAGATGGGCTTTCCGTCGGCCTGGCGCATGTCCATCATACCTTTTACCCAAGTCTTGTGAGCGTTGTCGTAGTCGCGGTTGGCATCCATCATGGCAATGGCAGTCTGCAGCAGACCGTCGGTGATGGAGTACTTGAACAATACCATCCAGTCGCCCGTCAGTTTGTATAGTTTGGGTTTGCGGATGAACTTGTCGAAATTTTCTTGGCTGCCGAAAATGGAATACTTGAAGCAGGCGTCGATGAAGGCATCCGTATCGCCCTTGAAGCGGCGGTCGATGACTTGGAAAATGCCGATACGTTGTTCTTCAGGAATGTACTGAGCGTATGTGCGCAGCATCTCCTTGCCTACGAGCTTCTCCACTTCGGGATAGGGAATAGAGGCGAAGTATTTGTCGGCGGCAACTATCAGACTGTCTGTGGCAGCCTGGATGGCGGTCTTGTCTTTGTTTTTCAGGGCGGTGGTGAGGGCTGACGTGTTGGGGATGCGCATGAAGTCGAGTGCCGTGACCAGTGCCTCCTGGATGGCTTGTTGATGATAAAGAGCCGGACGGCGTTGCTTCACGATGGCTTGGATGCGGTTGAAAGCAGCCTGATAGGTTGTGTCGCCTGTCTGACGTCCGTGTGCTAAAAGCGCTTCCTGCTGGGCACGCTTGGTGTCGAGCACGTGGAGGCGTACAAGTCCTTCGTTCATACCGATGGCGTTTTTCCAGTAGTTGGCGCTGGAGGCGTACTTGCTGGCGTAATGGATGCGTACGGCATCATCTTTGAGCATTTGCTCCATGAGGACGCGCTGGCGGGCATCGCGCACGTGGTGGCGCATGAAGTTGGTGGTTTGCATCCGTTCCTCTACCTCGTCGGCTATCATGTAGCGCCAGTTGCGTCCGGGGAATCCCATGACGAAGGCGAAGTCGCCTTCCTTGTAGCCGTCCAGACTGATGCGAAGGTGCTTCTTGACATGCAGAGGCTGGTTGTCGGGACTATAGGCGGCTGGTTGTCCGTCCCGGTCGGCATAAATGCGGAACAGGGAGAAGTCGCCTGTGTGGCGTGGCCACATCCAGTTGTCAGTGTCGGCTCCGAACTTGCCGATGCTCGAAGGCGGCGCACCCACCATGCGGATGTCGCTGTATTCGGTCTTCAGGAAGAGGTAGTGGCGGTTGCCGCCGTAGAAAGCTTTCAGTTCGGCTTTGCCGCCTTTGCCCAGTGTGATGTTCTGGTCTTTCAGAAAGCGTTCGCATACCTTAGCCAGATATTTGGGCGAGAGGTAGTTGGTTCCTTGCGGGTCGGAGTCTTTCTTCAGTTGTTGCTGCACATATTCGCTTACGTCCAGTATGCGGTCGATGAAGGTAATGGTAAGCCCCCGGCAGGGCAGTTCCTCCTGTCGGTTCATGGCCCAGAAGCCGTCCGTCAGGTAGTCGTGCTCCACGCTGCTGTGTTGCTGAATGGCGCCGTAGCCGCAATGGTGGTTGGTCAGCACGAGGCCTTCGGCCGAGATGACTTCGCCCGTGCAGCCTCCGCCGAAGTGAACCACGGCATCCTTCAGGGCGATGCCGTCGGGGTTGTAGATAGAGTCGGCGGGGATGAGCAGACCCAGTTCCTGCATGGCTACTTCGTTCTGCCGTTTCAGGTCGGTCAGCATCCACATGCCCTCGTCGGCCAGGGCGGGGAGGGTCAGGGCAGACAGGGCTGTCGCAAATAGAAGTTTGTTCATCATAATGTAGAATCAGGGGAATATAAGTGGATAAGGTATAAATGAGGCACGGATTTCGCGGAAGGTTCACGGTCTTTTTTTCTCCGTGATAATCCGTGTAATCCGTGCCTGTTTATTTGATTACTCTACGATGGTCATCTCATTGATGAGGTGACCGCAGCCGCCCAGCTTGTCGAGGATGAAGAGCATGTAGCGGATGTCGAGGTTACCGTCGAAGGCGCAGCCGATGAGACGTCCTTCACCGTCGATGACAGGTGAGCCGGAGTTACCGCCGGTGATGTCGTTCGTCGTCAGGAAGCAGACGGGCATGGTGCCGTCGGCCATGGCATAGCGTCCGAAGTCTTTCTTCTGGATGAGTTCCTTCAGTTTGGCCGGAACGACGAACTCGGGGTTCTCGGGGTCTTCTTTCTGGAGGATGCCGTCGGTGGTGGTGAAGTATTTGTAGTGTACGCCGTCCTTCGGGTCGTATGACTTCACGTTGCCGTAGGTCAGACGGATGGTGAAGTTGGCATCAGGGTAGGACGGTACGGGTTGTTTCATTTCACCCAGTCCGCGGATATAGGCTTTATGCAGAAGTTCGATTTCCTGTGCATACTGGCTGTATTCGGCGGCAGCTTCCTTCAGTTTGTCCAGCTTGGCACGGCTGAAGTTGGTGGCCAGGTCGCGGTCGATGGCCTTCACGCTGGGCTTCTTCAGGAATTTGTCCAGGTTGGTGCGACTGCCCATGATGGAAGTGTCGAAGAGGTCGTCCACATAGGCGTCATAGTTGCCCTTGTACTCCTTCTCAATGGTCTGGTAGAAGGCGGGCAGTTCTTCGGGTGTCAGGGCTTTGGCCAGGGCGGGCAGGATGGCTTTGGCTACGGCCCGGTCTACCTGCTGGTCGTAGTCTTTGTTGTAGATGTCGTTGTACACCGTTTCCAGTTGTTTCTTGGTGGCCTGAAGCAGGGAGTCGTTCTTGGTTTCGATGGCTTCTTTCATCTTGTCCATCAGGGCAGGCGGGCAACCGAATTCGATGGCTCCGCTCAGGGCTTCGCTGGTGTATTCCAGACGGCGCAGGGAGGGTGACATCTTCTCTACGAGTGCGTCTATTTTCGCTACCACACCTTCGTATTCGGGTTTGCCCTGAGCAAAAGCGGCAAAGCGTTTCTCCTGCTCGGCTTTGGTGGCAAGTACGTCATTGTCAACGATGGCCTTGTTCATACCGATGGAGTTTTTCCAATAGTTGCTGCTGCCGGCAAACTTGTTGGCATACTGGATGCGGGTTTTGTCGCTCTGGCTCATGTATTTCTTCAGTACGTCGAGATAGACGGTTCGCATGTCTATCATGGCCTGGTTGACAGCGGTCATGCGCTGGCGCACTTCACTCTCGGTGAGGTAGCGTTCGGTGGAACCGGGGAAACCCATGATCATGGCATAGTCGCCTTCGTCCAGTCCCTTCAGTGAGATGGAGAAGTATTTGGGGGTCTTCAGGGGCACGTTGTCGGCGCTGTATTCGGCAGGTTCTCCGTTCTTGTCGGCGTAGATGCGGAACATGGAGAAGTCGCCCGTGTGGCGGGGCCACATCCAGTTGTCCGTCTCACCGCCGAACTTGCCTACGCTCGAAGGGGGGGCAGCTACCATGCGCACGTCGCTATATACCTTATAATAAAAAAGGTAATACTTGTTTCCGGCGTAGAAAGGCAGGGCACGCACTTCAATGCCAGGCTTACCGTTGAGGTCGCTCTTCTCCAACTCCTCCTTGGCCAGCTTGCCGAGGAATTTGTTGGTCATGGCTTCGTATTCGTTCACTTCGCCGGCCTTCACTTTGGCATTCACCAGGTCGGTAATGTCTACGATGCGGTGAACAAAGCGGAACTTCAGTCCCGGAGTGGGCAGCTCCTCGGCACGGCTCTTGGCCCAAAAACCGTCGGTCAGATAGTCATGCTCCACGCTGGAGTGCTGTTGGATGGAGGCGTAGCCGCAGTGGTGGTTGGTCAGGATGAGGCCTTCGGACGAGATAATTTCGCCGGTACATCCTCCGCCGAAGATGCCGACGGCATCCTTCAACGATACACCATTGGGGTTGTAGAGGTCATCGGCTTCCAGCTTCAGGCCCTGTTTCTTCATCATGTCAATTGAGTTCTGCTGCTTCATCAGCTGGAGCAGCCACATGCCTTCGTCGGCTTGTGCCGAGAAGGTGAATGCTGCGGCGAGAGCCGCAACGAGGTACTTTTTGATTTTCATGTATGTCTCTTAATTAATAGATTGTTTTGAATGTTGTTTCTCAGTAAATTCTTTAACGGGGCATGGGTAGTTTTCCTTCGCGTATGGCCTGCATCACGTTGGCGGGCGCGCGCTGAGCCAGATATTCCTTTTTCATAAAGTCCATGTAGGGGGCTACATGGCTGAAGAACTTCCGGTATCCGGCACAGAGGTAGTTGAGGCCGGGCTCACCGTCGGCTGTGCGGGCAAAGCGGTTCTTGGGACAGTCGCCATTGCAGGCAAAGAGCCATTCGCACTCCTTGCATTGGCGGGGCAGGGTGTCCTGTTTGTCCTGTCCGAAGCGTTGCTGTCGTTCGCTGTACATCATCTCTACCAATGTCTGTTGCCAGATGTTACCCAACTTGTATTCGGGGAAGACAAAGTGGTCGCAGGAGTAGACATCGCCGTTGAACTCCATTACCCCGGCATGTCCGCACGTCCGTGCCATGGAGCAGACGCCAGGCTGTTCTCCCACCCAGTTGGCCAGTGTGGAGTCGAACAGTTGGATGTAGTATGTGCCCACATCTTCCTTGACCCACAGGTCGAACAGACGGCAGAGAAAGTTGCCCCATTGTTCGGGGCTGACGGAAAAATCGGCCAACGGTACATTACCGCCATCGGCCAGTGAGGCCAGATGGCGTCCGTCGCCGCGAGGCAAGATGCGCTCCACGATGGGGGCAAACTGGATGTAGTGGCAGTCCAGTTCCTTGAAAAAACGATAGAATTCCTCGGGGTAGTCGGCGTTGTAGTCGTTCACTACCGCCATGCCGTTCCACTCCACACCGTGCTTCTTCAGCAGGCTGATACCTTGCATCACCTTGTGGAACGAGGGACGTCCCTGGCGGTTCTTTCGGTACTCGTCGTGGAATTCCTGAGGTCCATCAATGGAGATACCTACCAGCCAGTTGTTTTCCTTGAAAAACTGGCACCACTCGTCAGTAAGCAGTGTGCCGTTGGTCTGGATGCAGTTGTCGACTGTGCGTCCCCGTGCATATTTCTTCTGTAGCTCCATGGCCTTCTTATAGAACGACAGGGGGCGCATCAGCGTCTCTCCTCCGTGCCAGGTGAAAAGCACCTGCGGCATGGTCTGCGAGTTGATGTATTCTTCGATGAACTTCTCCAGCAGTTCCTCGCTCATCACATGCTTGGGGTTGTCTTGGTATAGTTTCGCCTTCTCCAGATAATAACAGTAGTCGCAGGCCAGATTGCAGACGGCTCCCACAGGCTTCAACATTACGTAGAGGGGCTTGGCGAATGGTGCATAGGTTGACATGTCGGTCCTAGTAGCTTTTAATTAATTTAAGTGCAAAAATACGTAAAGCAAATGAAAATACGTTGCTCGTCTCTTTCTTTATAAGGATTATTAATACCTTTGCGGCGTAATTCATAAATCGTTTTCAGCATGGTTAGAATGAGTATTTGCCGCGTTTTGCCTTTGTTGGTATTTTCACTTCTACTGGTTTCTTGTAGTAAAAAATACAAGATAGAGGGTAATTCTTCGGTGACCAGTTTGGATGGAAAGATGTTGTACCTCAAGTCCTTTCAAGGAGAAGATTGGGTTACGGTAGATTCGGCAGAGGTGGTTCATGGCTTGTTCTCAATGAAGGGGGCTGCAGACACTGTGCGCATGGTGACATTATATATGGATAACGATGGTATCATGCCCTTGGTATTGGAGAACGGTACTGTCAAGATTACTATCTCTAATACCGAACTTCTGGCTGAGGGAACGCCACTAAACGATGCTTTATATGAATTTATTGAGAAACGCAACGCCATGGAACTTCAGCTTGGAGAATTGGAGAGGAAAGAGGCACGTATGGTATTGGACGGCATCAAATTGGAAGATGTACAAGGAGAGTTGGCGCAAGAGAAAGAAAAGCTAATGTCTGAGATGAACGCCTATGTGAAGGACTTTATCATTGCCAATTATGAGAATGTGCTTGGACCGAGTGTTTTCATGATGATGTGTAGTACATTGCCTTATCCTATTATGACTTCCCAAATAGAGGATATCATACGTACGGCTCCTTCCGTATTCAAGGAAGATGCCTTCGTTAAGGATTTTTTATCTAAGGCCAAGGAGAACATGAAACTGATAGAAGAGCAAAAGCGTTTGCAAGAGAATACCCAAATGACTGCACAGCAAAAGTAGAATTTCCTGATTGTTTTGTTTTGCTGAAATCAAGACGGTATTGTAGGATGGGTAGAATGTTGGTATCTTTTCTATGCCGTTGGGCTCTTTTCGTTTATTATTATGGCTTTTTTACCTTTTTTCTTAACAGAATGCAGAAAATAAGAATAATAATGCCTTGTGTAGCATAAAAATAACTATCTTTGCAAGCGAAATAAAATGTGAATCATTTAAATATGGTTCCGTTTTATGCTATGTCTAACTTAAATTTAATGAGAATGTTAAAAGAAAAAGCAGGTGAGATTGCAGGAAAGATTTGGAATGTATTGAATGGAACTGAAGGTTTGACAGTTAAACAGATTAAGAAGGCTACGAAGTTGATTGACAAAGATTTGTTCTTGGGTTTTGGTTGGCTGTTGAGAGAGGACAAGATTTCTGTAGAAGAAGTGGAAGGGGAATTGTTTGTCAAGCTGATTTAAGAAAAATACGGTATAAAAGGAGGTGCGTTGGTGCAGATGACTGCTATCAACGCATTTTTTTTATGCGGTCTGTACATCGGTGACTTCCTTATTCTTCTGGAAGACAAGGCGCTGTATCTGTTTTGTGTACATTGCGATTCTTTGCTTTATTTTCTGATAGCATCTACTTTTGCAGCCAATGTAATTAAAGCGATAAACTAATGACAATATGAAAAATTGGATAAAAGGATTATGTCTGTTGGGAATGATGATAGGAGCGCTGGCTGCTTGTGAAAAGAGAGGCAGTCGTACGATGGAAGCGGATGCAGCAGTGCGTGTATGTGTGAAGAATCAGGCTGGACAGCCGTTGCCGGATGTAGAGGTCCGGATTTATACAGCTGACCAATACGAGGCTTTTCGGACTGATGTGGCAGTTGTACCTTCCCTGACGCTCAGAACGGATGGAAAAGGAGAAGCAGGTCTGAAATTGGACAATCTGTCCTGGTTTGCTGGAGCAACGACGACAGAAGTCTATTTTGTCTTTATACAATACTTTTCTCCTCAGAATTATCGATATTGGAGTGCTGGTGGAACAGTCGGAATCGGAGAAAGCCGGATGTTTTCCATTGTTGCCGGAATATCGGAGACGAATCCGGTAGCATCGGATTTTCAGATAGAGAATGGAATCCTGACCCGATATACGGGAAGTACAGACGGAGTCGTACTGTTGCCGTCTGAAGTGAGAGAGATTGCTGACTATTGTTTTGCCGGTTCCGCTGTCCGTCGGGTCCAATTGAACGAGGGCTTGGAAGGTATAGGTCAGTTTGCTTTCTATAAGAGCGCTCTCGAAGAGATACATTTTCCTTCCACTTTGAAGACGTTAGGCAAACATGCGTTTGAAGACTGCATCCACCTGGTGAAAGCAGATTTGGGCCGTACAACGTTGACTCAAGTGTCTGCTGCAGCCTTTTGGGGAACAGGATTGAAAGAGTTGCTTTTACCCGAAACTCTGAGGCAGATAGATGCTCAGGCTTTTCTGGATACGGAGGCTTTGAGGACGATTGTTTTGCCCGAGGCCACGGTCAGTATCGGTACGGAAGCTTTCAGAAATTCGGGCGTGGAGGATGTACAATTACCTAATGGCTTGCGTCTGTTGGGCGAACGTGCCTTTTATCATTGTACTCGTTTGAAGAGGGTACATTCAGCCGGGCATTTTGAGAACTGTGAGGGGATTGTAGATGTGGGATGTTTTGAAGGCTCTCTTCTGTTGGAGTCGGTGGAATTGCCATTGGGTACAGCAGAGCTGAAGGGGTGGACTTTCATTGGTTGCGATAAGCTGACGGCAGTAACAGTTCCCGAAGGGGTAGTGCGAATCGGTTACGATGGATTGGATGGCGGAAGTATTGGCGTAGTGACCTTTCGGGGGACAGTCCCTCCACAATTGGATTCTGCTTTGCCGGCTTATGAGTACTTGGAAGCGATTTATGTACCTGCGGTTTCTCTCAAACTATATAAAGAAAAATATCCGAACTATGCAGACAAAATTAGGCCGTTGGAATAGAGGATAGGATTGGCCAGATGAGCTGGCAGAAATGGCGGAGGTTTTCAGAAGGGGCAGATGTAGGCGGATTTCTGTTCTTATGGTTGTCAACTCTTGTTTCGACAGATTTAGAGATTCGCTTTTTTTTCTGTATATTTGCGCCACTTTTATTTATTATTACTATCCAATGAAGAATATACGCAACTTTTGTATCATAGCCCACATTGACCACGGGAAATCAACATTGGCCGACCGCCTGCTGGAGTTCACCAATACTATACAAGTGACCGAAGGACAGATGCTGGACGACATGGATCTGGAGAAGGAGAGAGGCATCACCATCAAAAGCCATGCCATCCAGATGGAATATGTGTACAAGGGGGAGAAATACATCCTAAACCTCATAGACACACCGGGACATGTGGATTTCTCATACGAGGTATCCCGTTCCATTGCTGCCTGTGAAGGGGCGTTGCTCATTGTGGATGCGTCACAGGGCGTACAGGCACAGACCATCTCCAACCTTTATATGGCCATCGAGCACGACCTGGAGATTATTCCCGTCATCAACAAGTGTGACATGCCCAGTGCCATGCCCGATGAAGTGGAAGACGAGATTGTGGAACTGCTGGGATGCAAGCGCGAAGAGATTATCCGGGCTTCGGGGAAGACGGGCATGGGCGTGGAGGAAATTCTTGCCGCTGTCATCGAACGCATTCCCCATCCCGAAGGCGACGAAGACGCACCTTTGCAGGCGTTGATTTTTGACTCGGTATTCAACTCTTTCCGTGGTATCATTGCCTACTTCAAGATTGAGAATGGCGTCATCCGCAAGGGCGATAAGGTGAAGTTCTTCAATACGGGCAAGGAATACGATGCCGACGAGGTGGGCGTGCTGAAGATGGACATGGTGCCGCGCGACGAGTTGCGCACGGGCGACGTGGGCTACATCATCTCGGGTATTAAAACCTCGAAGGAAGTGAAGGTGGGCGATACCATTACGCACATTGCCCGCCCGTGCAGCAAGGCCATTGCCGGCTTCGAGGAAGTGAAGCCGATGGTGTTTGCCGGTGTGTATCCTATCGAGGCCGAAGATTTCGAGGATTTGCGTTCGTCGCTGGAGAAACTCCAGCTGAACGATGCCTCGCTGACCTTTCAGCCGGAGTCGTCGCTGGCCTTGGGCTTCGGTTTTCGTTGCGGTTTTCTTGGTCTGCTCCACATGGAGATTGTGCAGGAACGACTGGACCGCGAGTTCGACATGAACGTCATTACTACCGTGCCCAACGTGTCGTATAATGTCTACGACAAACAGGGACATGTCATGGAGGTGCACAATCCAGGCAGCATGCCCGACATCACGATGATAGACCACATCGAAGAACCTTATATCCGTGCTTCGGTCATTACAACCACCGACTACATCGGCCCTATCATGACGCTCTGTCTGGGCAAACGTGGCGAACTGGTGAAACAGGAATACATTTCGGGCAACCGTGTGGAAATCTACTACGACATGCCGCTGGGTGAAATCGTCATCGACTTTTACGACAAGCTGAAGAGCATCTCCAAGGGATATGCTTCATTCGACTACCACCCCAACGGCTTCCGCCCCTCCAAGCTGGTGAAGCTGGACATCCTGCTCAATGGCGAGCCGGTCGACGCTTTGTCCACCTTGACCCACGTTGACAATGCCTACGAACTGGGGCGCCGCATGTGCGAGAAGCTGAAGGAACTCATTCCGCGCCAGCAGTTCGAGATTGCCATCCAGGCTGCTATCGGTGCCAAGATTATTGCCCGTGAAACCATCAAGGCGGTGCGCAAGGACGTGACGGCCAAGTGCTACGGAGGCGACGTCAGCCGTAAGCGCAAGCTGTTGGAGAAACAGAAGCGGGGTAAAAAGCGTATGAAGCAGATTGGCAACGTGGAAGTTCCCCAAAAGGCATTCCTGGCGGTGCTGAAGCTGGATTGATTTCAGCGAAGAATTGTGTTTGCGAGCCACAAAGCGGTGAGTAAGGTTTCCCGATGTGAGAGCCACTCCGCTTTGTGGCTCGTAACAGTTTATGGAAAGGGGCTAAGGGTAGGGCTTTCCTTCGGTTAATTTTGAGATTGTTGTGTCTTTCGATTCCGGCAGGCATGCAATCTCCGATTGCAATCTCTATGCGGGCCGGCCAACCACAATATACGAAACGATTTGATGGATTGTAATATATAATTACTTGTTTTCGGGGGACAGTGCTTATCTGTACGCAGAAGGTAGAAATTCTTTAGTGGAGCATGTTTGAAACATAGAGGGGCTATGTTTCAAACATGACCCCTTTATGTTTTAAACATAGCCTATTTGGGGTTTAAACTGTTATCTCGCTTGGGGAAAGGCATTGTATGGAAATCAAATTTCGTTGTAAGAAAAAATCTTTATGTTCTTTTCTCTGATTCTCTCTGTATGACATTTCCTGACAGATACCTGTAGTTTTGTAGACCTTTTTGGTTTTTAATTTCGTCAATAGGATGTTTCTATCATATTTTGATTACTTTTGTGGAAAGTTTTAGGAATGGATTGCTATGAGAAACTGCTATATTCTGCTTTTTTTGCTTACGGTTTGTGCCAATTGCTTTTCACAGACTTTTCGTGGCTTGTCTGTCAAGGAAGGGTTGCCTGACCTCGTGGTCAATGCTCTCTACAAAGATTCGGCCGGTTATGTGTGGGTAGGTACCAGCAGTTCGGTGGAACGTTTCGATGGAATCCGTTTCAAACATTATTCCATTCCGGTCGAAAATGAGAAGGCTAAAGAGGTGAACGTCATAGCCGGTATGTCCGATGATGAGGTTTGGATTGGCAATAATGCCGGACTTTGGAAAGTATCTGGTGATAGGCTGGAACGGGTGCTTCCGGATAAAATCAAGACTAAGGTATATGCGCTGTTGCGTGGCTGTCAAGACACCTTATATATAGGTACTCAGGCAGGGCTTTATGTTTATGACGGATCGGATGCCGAGCAGGTCTTGCTTGATCCTAATGTATTTGCTCCTGCCAATGCCGTGCAAGGTATGGAGTTGGATGACAAGGGTCAGATTTGGCTGGCCACCCGTGCCGGCTTGTACAGTCTGTCGTTGGCGGAGCGAAAGCCCCGTCACTATTCGTCGCCTTTGTCAGACAACTCTTGCGGCGCAGTCTGCAGGTTGGGCAATACTCTTTATTTGGGTACGGACAACAATGGCATTGTAACTTTTGATATGGCCACCGGTACCTTTGCTTCTTTCATGGATTTGGGACACGTGACTGCTATGTCCGTTGACCGCGATGCCGGGATGCTCTATGTGGGCACGAACGGTAACGGTGTGTATTTTATCGATGTAGCCAGACACAGTGTTGTCAAGGCCTTCCGTCACCATCCGGACAACCCGGATGGCATCCGTTCCAATTCGGTATATTCGCTGTTAGTAGACCGGGATGGCATCGTATGGGTCGGCTTATTCCAAATGGGGCTGGACTATACTCTCTACCAGCGTAACCTGTTTTCTGTTTACCAGCCTTTCGGCAATTCCGAACTGAAATATCAGGCAATTCGTACCATTGAAGTCGGACAGTCGGACAAACTGATAGGTACTCGTGACGGGCTGTTCTACATTGATGAAAAGAGGGGCATCTTTCGGCGTTGGGCCGTTCCTCAGTTGCGTTCTCAGTTGGTCATGTGCAGTTATGCTTTTCAGAGGAAATACTATGTAGGCACATTGGGTGGCGGTATGTATGTATTCGACCCTCTTACTGTTTCCCTTACCGACTTTGCGCAAGAGCCTCCCTTTGTGGACGGTCAAGTGTTTTGCATCACTTCCGATTACGACAACAACCTATGGATTGGTACATCGGACGGTGTATTCTGTTATAAGAACGGCAAGCAGGTTTTGCATTATACGGCAAAGAACTCCAGATTGCCGATAGGCAACGTCTATCGCATCTTCTTTGACTCTACCCGCCGTGGATGGATTTGTGCGGATGGCGGTATGGCTGTCATATCCAATTCGGAAGACAGACTGATAACAGACCGCTTTCCCGAGAACTTCATTCATCACAAGCTGATTAGATACATTTACGAGGATTCCGACCAACGTCTGTATTTTCTGCCGGACAAGGGAGACCTGTTCGTTTCCAATCTTACACTGACCCGTTTTGGAGAAATGGCCCAAACTCCGTTGGACGGAAGAAACCTGCAGTTTATGATTGAGGACAGCGGACATTGGCTTTGGATAGGCACTAACGACGGTCTGTTCCGTTATGATAAGAAAGACACATGGGTGTCTTTCAATTTTGCTGATGGTGTTCCCTCTTCCATCTTTTTGAATTGTACTCCGAAAGCTGACGCCGACGGCGTGTTGTGGTTCGGCTGTGTCCGCGGGCTTTTTTGTACAGACATCGGTCGAATGGAAGAGGCGGAGATAAACCCATATCCGTTGCAACTGACGGAACTATGGGTGGACAATGTGTCCCTTCCCTGTCAGCATGAGAGTGAATTTAATCTGGATTCCTATGAAGGAATGGTTACGTTGCGCTTTTCTGATTTCTCATATACCGATCCCCAATACATGTCCTATGAATATAAGCTGGACAACCAGAAGGCTGGTTGGACTGTTTTGTCGGGTAAGTCCGAACTTTCGTTTTACAACTGGTCGTCCGGCAGACATCGCCTTTGGTTACGGCGTGCCGGAAATCCGGAGTCAGAAATTGCCATGCAGTTTTACATACCCGGCGGATTGTGGCCATACATGCTGGGGATGGGTGGGGTGCTTGCGTTCGTGTCAGGATTCCTCTTCTATCGTTGGAGGAAAAAACGCGTTCCGGTTGTTTCCCGGCTGCTTTCCCTTTCTGAAGAGGCTATAGATGAAACCCTGCAGGAAGAAGGCTGCACGTTGCCCGATGACAAATACAAGTCGTGCAACATGACTGTGGAAGATTGCCGTGACCTGACCGAACGTCTTAAAAATATTATGCGTAAAGACAAACCTTACATCAATCCCAAATTGAAAATTGTAGATTTGGCGGAAATGCTCGATGTGCCTGCCTATAAGCTGTCCTATCTGTTCAATCAATATCTGAAGCGAACTTTCTACGATTATGTCAACGATTACCGTATTGCCGAGTTCAAGTATCTGGTGAATCAGGGTGAACACAAGCTGTACACTCTGAATACGTTGATAGAGAAATGCGGTTTCGTATCGCGTGCTTCCTTTTTCCGTTATTTTAAGAAGACCTCCGGAATGACCCCCAACGAATACATTAAAAATCTTTGATGCCAAGCATACGTCGTGTTTCATGTAAGTGTTGAGTGCGAACCGAACAAGTGTCCATCAAGCCGTATCGCAAGTATTCGAAAGCAAGACATCAACAGGGGGCAATATAGACTAAACTTTCTTATAGGAGTTAAGCCGATAGCTCGATAAATGGGATTTAGGCATAAACAAAGCTATTGGCTTTAACCTCTCTGCCCGTCCAAGACGGGCGATAACTCCCTTTGACTTCTGCAAGTTTGGGTAAAACCGAAACTCAAGTAAAATAGTCCCTGAAAACACTTCCAGAGTCCCAAATAATTAATTGAGACTCTTGTCGGTACTTGCGTATAGTACTGATAACGTGTGTGTTATCTCTGATTTTGTATGCTACAAGTGGGTGATATATATGAAGCCTTCGGTTATTAATTTTTTTACTTGCCAATCCATATCTTTGTATTGTGATTTTAACCCGAAGTCCTAAATGAAAGACATGGATACAATATGAAAGACATGGATGTAAATAGTGTACGATTGGTGGAACAGGCATACCGCGAATTCCGAAATCCGGTTTATCTCTTTATTTATTATAAGATAGGGAACAGAGAGGATGCGGAAGATTTGGTTCATGACGTCTTTACCCGTTTATTGGAATGCCGGAAGATGCTTCGTCCTGATACTGTGAAACCGTTCATTATGACCGTTGCCCGAAACCTGGTTTACGACTATCTGCGCCACTTGTATAAGAAAACCGAAGTGGGGACCGAGATGTGCAGGCTGGAAAGCGGTATTTCCAACGTCACTGAAGAACAGATAGCGGCTCATGACCTCTCGCTTTGCGAACGACATATCGTAGCCCGTTTGCCGGAACAGCGGCGTAAAATCTATCAAATGACCCGATATGCCGGGAAAACGGTTTCCGAAATCTCCCAACAGCTTCATCTTTCCTGCCGTACGGTCGAGAATCACCTGTCTTTGGGGCGTAAGGATGTGCGGGCATATATCCGACAATGTATATAAATCATCTATAATGTTAATTTTAAAATTTACAAGTTATGAAAAATGAATTCTGTACATGCAGATCAAGAAAGATTCTTTTTTCTGCGATGATGGCTTCAGCCTTGCTGGCCGGCAGTCCGCAACTTGCTTTTTCAAGGTCACAGGAGGTATTGACGGTGACTCAGACCGGTACGGTGAAGGGGCAGGTGGTAGACGAAAACGGAGAATCGGTGATTGGCGCAAGCGTATTGCTGAAAGGAACAACAAACGGAGTGATTACGGACATCAACGGTAACTTCGTACTTGAGGGAGTTACAGGCGGAACGCTGCTCGTTTCGTATGTGGGCTATCAGACCCAAGAAATAACGGTGGTTCCGGGAAAGGTGCTGAAGATTGTCATGAAAGAAGATGCCGAACTGCTGGATGAAGTGGTGGTAGTGGGTTATGGTGTACAGAAGAAGGAAACATTGTCCGGTTCGGTCACCCAGGTGCGAGGAGAGGAAGTCTTGTCCGGAAAGGCAACTCAGAGTATGGCATCGGCCTTGCAGGGAACCATTCCCGGACTTACCATTACCCGTACCTCTTCACGTCCCGGTAACGAGGGAACCAATATTACCCTTCGTGGCGGTATCTCGGTAAACGATGAAGCAAACAGTCCCATGATTATCATCGATGGTGTGGAAGCATACGAATGGGAACTTTCACAAATCAACCCGAACGATGTGGAGAGCATTTCTGTTTTGAAAGATGCCTCGGCAGCCATTTACGGAACCAAGGCTGCCGGAGGTGTGATTCTGGTGACGACCAAGCGGGGCAAGGAAGGCAAACTGAAGGTGACCTATTCAGGCAGTGTACATGCCAATGTCGTGGGTGAGCGCTATCCGGTGGCCAACGGACAGGAATGGGCGCAGATGCATAATCTGGCTGTGATGAATGACTACACATACGGTGCAGACCACACGTATGGCTGGAAGTTGGGCTATCCCCAGGAAGTATGGGAGGCACTTGCCAACGGCGAATATGTTGAAGGGATGGTGAACGGTACTTATCGCATTCTTGACCCTTACGCCGACCAGTTTGATGCCATTTACGGAACCACCTGGGGACAGTCGCACAACGTGATGGTGAGTGGTGGTAACGACAAGTTGAAAGTGATGACCTCGTTGGGCTATTCCAATGACCGTTCTTTGATTGATGTGGTGTACGACGGCCAGAAGAAGTACAACTTCCGTACCAATCTGGACTATCAGTTCAATGACATGGTGAAGACTGAGTTCAATGTGTCTTACGACAAACGTCATACCAGCAGTCCCCAGCAGGGTATAGGGCAGGGCTTGCAGGATATGTACATCTTCCCCATGTACAACGAATACGGACAGTTCTACGATACATTCGGTGGAAACAACGTATTGGCAAAACTGATAGAAGGCGGGCGTAACAACAATACGGAAGAAATCATGAGATTGGGCGGAAAACTGACTTTGGACCTGAATAAGTTTGTGAAAGGACTGTCTTTCCAGACTTCGGCCAACTTCCGCATCCGTCATCACAAGCTGATTGAGCGCCAGACTCACGTCACCCTTTACGACTGGGCAGGTGAAACAACTTCCATCGACGGCTATCCCGACTATTCGCAAGGCAGCGGTTCGGTATGGTCTGAGACTTCCGATGAAAACTGCTGGGTCAAGAACACGTTGGAAGAGAGCTTCTATCAGACGTACAACGCCCTGCTGAACTACAACCGTTCGTTCGGCGACCACAACATTGCCTTGATGGCAGGTCTGACCGGCGAAAAAACTTCGTACCAGAAGTTCTACCAATATCGTAGCGGCATGACCAATGATGCCCTGGATGACATCAACTTGGGCGACGTCACTACGGCACAGGCCACCGGTGGCAGCAACGAAGTAGGTATGATTTCCTGGATTGGCCGTTTGAACTACGACTATCGGGGCATCTATCTGTTGGAAGGGTTGTTCCGTCGTGATGGTTCCTCCAAGTTCTCGGCAGACAACCGTTGGGCCAATTTCTACGGCATTTCAGCCGGTGTACGTTTTTCGGAATTTGAATTTGTGAAGAACTGGAACATTTTCAACAATTTGAAGCTGCGCGCTTCGTATGGTGAAACCGGTTCGCAGGGTGGAATTGGGAACTACGACTATTATTCCACCATCAGCAAGGGGACTACCATCTTCGGTTATGACGGTACCAAGGTGAATACGGCCTGGATTTCGAGCATGACTTCGAAGGACAGGACTTGGGAACGGGTGGCTACTACTAACTTTGGTGTGGACTTTGCCGTACTGAACAACCGCCTTAGCGGTACTTTCGAATACTATATCCGCAAGAACAATGACATGCTTATTTCCGTGACCTATCCGCAAGTGTTGGGTGCCACGGCTCCCAAAACCAATTCGGGCGGTTATCGGGCCAATGGTTGGGAACTGTCGTTGAACTGGAACGACCGCATTGGTCAGGACTTCAGCTACAACGTAGGCTTCAGTCTGTCCGATGCACGTACAGAGGTGACGAACTATGAAGGTGCAGCAGCCATTACCTATGGAAAGAATGCCATCGTGGAGGGTAAGCCCATTAATTCAATTTATGTTTTCAAGACTGACGGTTACCTGCAAAGCGAAGCCGAAGTGGCAGAATACTATCAGGCCATCAACGGTAACGGTACGCTGGCTCCGACCGAAAACACCAACAGCCAGTTGCGTCCGGGATGTGTACGTAAGGTAGACTTGGATGGAGACGGTGCCATTACCACGGATGACCTTTATTACTATGGCGATGCAAATCCTCATTTCCAGTTCGGTATCAATCTGGGAGCGCGTTACAAGGGATTTGACTTCTCTGCATTCATTCAGGGCGTAGGGCAGCAGAACCTGGTTCGTGAAGGCAATCTGCGCGGTCCGTTCGTAAGCTGGTGGATGAACCAAAACAAGACCTATCTCTATGAGACCTGGACTGAAGAAAATACCAATGCCCGTTTCCCGATACTTTCATTTGACGGTTCGGTAAACAACTGGAATTACAGCCAGTACAATGACATCAATGTGATGGACGTGTGGTATGCCCGTCTGAAGAATATCGTGATTGGCTACACTCTGCCCAAGACTTGGATGAAGAAGATTGGCGTGGAAAATCTGCGACTGTATCTTTCTGCCGATAACTTGTGGGAACTGACGCACGTGGACGACAGTTTCGACCCCGAAGCACAAGCGTCTACCGGCCAAGGTAAGATTGACTGCTACGCACGTACCGTATCATTCGGCATTGACTTAACTTTTTAAAACCTGACAAACTTTATACGGATATGAAAACAAATAAATTCTTATATGCCTTATTGGTGGCTTCATTGGTGAACGCAAGCTGTATAGACGATTTTCTGAATCTGGAGCCGTTGGATTCTGAGACCGAGGCAGTCTATTTTCAGACCTTGGAGCAGTTTCAGGCTGCTGCCGACAACTTGCATACCAACATCTATGCCTGGCAGGCCAATAGCAGCAATGCCAGTGCCAACAACACTTATGCCATCCGTTTCGACTATGGTACGGATTTGGTCGTTACTGCCAATTCAGCAGTGAGCGGGACCAATGCTCCTGGAACTACCGACCCTTATTATTCTCAGGAATATACTTGGTTGCGCAGTTGCAATCAGTTGATTGAGAAAGGCAATGAATATGCCAATCCGGACGAAATCGCAGGTCCTGTTGGGCAGGCACATTTTTTCCGTGCATGGCATCACTTCTTCCTGCTCCAGCGCTTTGGCGGAGTACCTCTGATGCTTTACACGCCGGATGTCAACTCGGATATCGTCTGGGGGCCCCGCAATTCCCGTTACGAGGTGGTCAAGGCTATTCTGGACGATTTGGATACGGCCATAGCCAAGCTTGGCAATACCACTGTAGCCACGACCAACAACGATGGTCATGTGACGCTGGAGGCGGCCAAGGCATTCAAGGCCCGCGTGTGCCTCTACGAAGGAACCTGGGAGAAGTACAACGGCATTGGTTCGGCTGACCCGACGAACGGTGACGGTGTGAACAGCGGTGCCGGAACGGCCATGCCAGACGGTTATCCTTCGGTAACAGATTTCCTGACCATGGCCAAGAATCTTTCGGACGAGATTATCAGCAGTGGTACTTTTGAGTTGTTTGAAGGTGTTGAACAGGCTCCCGCTTCGGCCAACCCCGACCTTTATGCCCATAAGAGTTATTTCTATCTGTTCAACCTGGAAGGCAGCGATTCTAATCCGGCGGGCTTGAGCAAGGCAGACAACAAGGAAGCCATCTTCCGTTCGGTCTATGACCATACGAACAGAAAGAGCAATATGAACCTGACACATACCGAGCCGGCCAAGATGACCCGCAAGCTGATAGACATGTATCTGTGTACAGACGGTCTTCCCATACACGTTTCGCCGCTGTTCAAGGGCTACAAGGAACTGAATGCAGAATTCGAGAACCGCGACTACCGTCTGTTGGCCTGCCATCCCAAAGCGTTGGACTACGTCTGGGGTTGGGGTAAATACGGAACAGGAGCTGACTATCTGACAGACCTCACTTCCCTGTCGGCCAACCAATATCAATACTGTCCGAACCTGCTTTCCAACTCTTCGGTGGGCACCCGTGGACGTAAGTTCTGCACCGAGCTGTCTACGGTGACATCCGAAGGTCAGGAAGCCATGGACTGCATGCACATCCGTCTGGCGGAAATGTATCTGATTTACGCAGAGGCCACTTGTGAACTGGGTAATGGCCAGATTTCGGATGCCGACCTTGACAAGTCGCTCAACCTGGTTCGTGCCCGTGGCGGTGTGGCTCCGCTGAATGCGGCGCTGATAGCTCAAGCCAAGGCTTTGGGTTGCGACATGAGCTATTTGGGTGAAATCCGTCGCGAGCGTGCTCTCGAACTTTATGGTGAAGGTTTCCGTGTTGCCGACGTTTGCCGCTGGGGCATTGCCGAACAGGTGTTCGGAACCGAGCGTTGCGGTGTCTATGTGTCCTATGGCGGCGAAGATACCTATCTGGCCGACTTGAAGAATCCCGTTACCAACCAGGCAGTGTATGACCCCTCCGTATGGTCGGACAATATTGAGACAGAGACCATCACTTACGAAGATCCCGCCTATACTCCGACACAACCCGGCTGCCTGATTGCCGAAAAGAAGGCCAACCGTCGGTTTGCCAAGAAAAACTATCTGCAACCCATTCCTACCGACGAGATTCAGCTCAACCCGCAACTGCTGCAGAATCCCGAATGGTAAATCAGAAGAGTCTAACCTAATATTATATTCAAAGACATGAAAACATATCATCATATCATCATCTGCACTTTGCTGACCCTGATGGGCTTTGCTGGCGCATCCTGCACCGACGAAGAAGAGAACGTGCAGAAGTATCCGGCTCCAACCATTACGGACTTCAGTCCCACTGAAGGTTTGCCGAGCAGTGTTGTGACCATTACAGGTACGGAGTTCGGCAACGAACGGACGGAACGCATCGGCCGTGTCTACTTCGGCGGTGTGGAAGCCACGGAGTATGTCAGCTGGTCGGACAACGAGATTCAGGTACGGGTACCCGACGGTGGTGTAAGCGGTCCCATTACCCTCTGGGTTTGGAAGAACCATGTGGAGACGGCTGCCGGGTTTACCTGTGTGCCGGGTGCTGAGATTACGGGCATCACACCCAGTCCCGCTTTCCCCGGCGGTACGATTGTGATAACCGGACGCAATTTCCAGTATTTCCTGGACAAAGGCCTAACGGCTGCCGACGTGACAGTAGAGTTTGCGGCAGAGGAAGGTGTGGTTACGGCTGTTGCCAAAGAATTTACTTCGACCACAGTGACCGTCGACGTGCCACTAGATGCCAAGGGTGGAGCTGTTTCCGTTTCCTTCGGCGATTACCAGAAGGTGAAGGGACCTGAGCTTCCGTTGGTGGGCGATATGACCTTTGTCTTCACCGACTATGTGGAGTGCAACGGAACAGTGAGCATAGCCGACGGCAACATTGACAGCACAAAGGATGGGGCTTACGTCATCTTCAAGTTTACATCGCCGGCCACAGGCCTGTTCGATGCCTATACGATGGCGGCTACCACGAAGGACGGCAGTTACCTGAACGTGAACATCGGAGATAATCTGAACACGCTGAAGACGCAGGCGCTGGACGACCGTCTGACCAAAGATTTGGTTAACGGCGGCAGTTGGACCAACGACAGCAAGGCCACCTACGGCCCCTTCTATCTGGAAGCCGACAAGGAATACTATCTGAAACTGACCTTCCTTCAGGACAACAGCGGAACCTGGGTGGGCAACGTACACGAACTTGGCCTTACCCTCTCCAGTGACCAGAACCAGACACCCGTCAATCCGGGTGCCGACGGTTCGGATGCCGATTATGTCATTTATCAGAACAATTTCAATACGGGTGAGAACTACTATCCCTTTACGGATGCCTGGGCATGGGAGCCCAACTATATAAAGGTTGTAGACCGGTGTCTGGAATTCTACTACAACTATCAGGCCCTGCTGGAGGACGACCGCCGTATGCGTCGCGGCTGCGAGGTGACCTGCGACTTCAAGACTACCACAGAAGGGTGGTATGGCTTCAGGGTCTATTTGCCCGAAGGCAAATTCCCCATGGACGAGAGCGGCATCATCATTGCGCAAATTTTCAATCAGGGTTGCAAGAACTCTTGGGCCGGACACGTGTCCATTGACAACGGTGAATTGAAACTGTCCCACCGCAGGGCGCTGATAGATCCTACCGTGGGCAGTCTTGGCAAACTGGAGACTGACAAGTGGTATCCCATCGTGGTCTACTTCAAGGCCGGCAGAAACAACAAAGGCCATCTGAAGGCATGGGTAGGCGAAGGCATGACCGAAAGTGAGCCCACCTACGACTCGGGCAACTGCGATTTCGGCTTTGCACACTGGGTAGACGATGAAACCTTGGACGATACGGGCACCAATCCGGAGTGTGCCGGCTATAACGGCACCTACGATGCGCTGGGATGCAAGTTCGGACTCTATGTGACGAACAAGACCGACATCACCATCCGTTTCGACGACATCAAGGCCCTCGTGGGTAATCCGGCTGGAGCGTTCGACATCGTGAAACCTTGACAGAGAACAATCCTACAAGCGTTGTTCCGTGAGGAAAGGCGTTCCTTGTACTTTATTATCATTAACACACAGACAGTCTGCCTGCCGCACACACATGCTGTTCCGGCAGGCAGCATTTACAAACCTTTTAATAACTAATCAGACTATGGCAATAGAATCAACCCAAAAAGCCAAACTTACGTTGCGTGCGCAGGACTTGACACTGACAACCGACGTTACTAACGACTATTACCTGACCGTGAAGTTGCAGAAATGCCTCTCGCTGACGGACATTGCCCGCGAGGTGGCCGCACTGAGCACACGTCAGGAAGATGCCGAAGAGGTGGAGCGTATAGTCCGCCGCGCAATGCAGGTGATGAACTGGTTCCTCTCGTCGGGCTACAGCGTCAGCACTCCGCTGGGCTACCTGCGGCCCACCGTCAGCGGTGTGTTGATGGAAAGCGAGCTGACGGGAAGCCCCGACCGAAGTCGCATCACGCTGGGGGTAAGCTACTCCATGAGCGAAGAGATGCGGCAGGCGCTGGCCGACGCCGAACTCGACGTGGAGATACTCAAGGCGGTTTCCGGCCCTCAGCTTTATGGCGTAATCAGCGCGCAGGATGCGTAGCATCCCGAAGCCGTCACCCGTGGCGAGAGTGTACCTATCGCCGGAGGCGAAAACTGCATCATCAAGGGCAAGAAAATCAAGGTGGGCGGTTCGGATCCGGCTGTGGGCGTCACGCTGAAGCGCCAGGACGGCTCGTCGCAGGAGACTTTCTTCTTCCCGCCCTCGAAACTTTATCCCAATACGGCCTCGCAGGTGGGTTTCGTCATGCCGGCTTCGGCCACCGAGGGCTCGGTGTGGAGCGTGACGCTGTGTACGCAGTTAAGCTCCTCGGGCAAGGAACTGAAAGAACCGCGCACGGTGACCATGGCCGACTACTTTGTGGTGGGCGAGGCCTCCGTGCTGCCTCCTTCCGGCGAAACGGGAGGCGATGATGACAACCCGATTGGCTGATGACAGGCCTTCACCTTGTAAGGTGACGGCGTTTCACCTTGTAAGGTGACAGCGTTTCACCTTATGAGGTGGCGGTGTTTCACCTTATAAGGTGAAGTCTCTTCACCACCATAAGCAGAGTATAATTTTCCAAGAAAACATAGCAAGCCGAATGAAAAAACAAGCAAAGCCTTTTGTAAATCTGATGAATGGCCTTACGGGGCAGTCAGGCCGTTGTCTGCTGTTGTACGGAGCCGTCTGTTTCCTGTGTCAGGCCGTTTCTGCACAGCAGGTGCGGGAGGCCGACTTCCGTACAGCCGGCCATCCGCGCGTGTTTGTGACGGAGAGTGACCGGTCCGCCATTCTGGACAAAATAAATACCGTGGACTGGGCAAGGAGTCTCTTCGAGAATCTGCGGAAGGAGGTTGACCCCATTGTGGCTGTCCATCGTGAAAATCCCTCCTACGTCATATCCCGTATGCAGATGCACTGGGAGCCGGGGAAACGTTATACGCGCTTCTACACGGAGGGCAACTTCATCACCCGCCGTGAGGGAAATGCGCAATATCCCACCGTGCGCATCACTTACGGCCGTGCGGCCAGCAACTCCGTACCTCTGGCTCCGCTGGACAAAATCATACCTTACGGCGACGGCTCGCTCACCAAACCGAAAGGAATGGCGACGGGTATCGTGAAACTGACGGAGACGCCGGAAGGGACCTTGTCGCAGATGGGGCAGGCGGTTGCTTACGACACGGTGCCCTTCACCCGTACGGGGCTGGGCACGGAGACCGTGAACCGGAGTTTCATCCAGCTTGCCTGGAAATCGTCCATTCTCTATTACCTTACGGAGAACAAGGATTATGCCAAGCTGGCTGCCGACATCCTGTGGAACTTTGTGAGGGGAGCCTCGCAGCAGGAGCAGGTGAATCCCGACTGGGAGGAACACTCGGACGGGGTTTGCATCAATGGTTATCTCTCTTTCGAGACGCTGGGCGACACACGCCACTTTGCAACGCTGCCTTTGGCCTACGACATGATTTACAATTATCTGCACGACGAGTATTTCGATTCAGAGCAGTTTCTTACAGAGGGGAAACAATGGGCGCTGGGACGTTTTGAGGTGATGTTCAAGCGGCTGATTGAAAACAAACTGAACCGCGGAGGCGGACTGAAAGGCAACTGGAACATGAACGAGCAACAGTCGGCCATGCTCTATGCGCTGGCGTTGGACGCCGACAGCACATACAGCGACGGCAAGGGGCGTGCTTACTACGTGAACAAGCTGGTGTATGGCCCCACGACACCCAGCCACGGAGCCTATGTGGACGTGCTGCGTGCCAACATCAGTCCTGTTACGGGGCTGTGGCCTGAAGCTCCCGGAGGCTACGGGCAGGGGTCGGGAGAGCAGTTGGTCCGCTTCGGTTATATCTATTATAAGAACGGCATTGACCTGCTGTCGCAGGATTCTTTGCTCAGCAAAGTACCTGGTGCCATGTCTCAGATGATGTTTCCTAACGGATATATCACCAACATCGGCGACGCTTCCTATTCCACCATGTTCACCGCGCAGTTAGAGCTGATGATGGCTTATTGTGCCGAAAAGGGGGAGGCCGGACAAGTGGAGTACTGGGCTTCGATGATGAAGTATGCCAAGGAACGTAGTTTCAGCAATGAATTTTATTATGCCCTGTTCTTTTATCTGCCTCAGATCCCGGTCACCGAAGGCCTGCCGCATTTGCCGAGGGTTTCCTATTCGTCGGTCTACTCGTGTGTGTTTGGCAGAAACGTTGCGGACGACTGCAAGGATGCCCTGGCCTTTACGCTGGCAGGGTTTGGCAAGGACATGGGACACCGCCAGCCCAACGGACTGACGATGGAGCTGTATGGACGGGGACATATCCTGGCTCCCGACCAGGGCATCGGACAGGATTATTGGAGCAAGGATACGCATGAATACAAAATGAACGTGGCTGCACACAATACCGTGGTACCCAATGGAGAAGGGGCAGACCTTAACATGCCGCAGAACCTGGAAATTCTTTACTCCGAACCGCGGATTGTGGAAGGAGGTGAACCGGAGATAGAACTATCGCCCAACCACCAGTTTGTCGAGGTTGCCAATCACTTCTATACGAAAGACATCCGTGCGGAGCAACGCCGTGCCGTACTTTTGGTGCGCACCTCGCCGCAGACCGGATATTTTGTAGACATCTTCCGTTCGGACGTGACGGACGGTGAAGACCGTTATCACGACTACATCTATCACAACATGGGCGTGGGTGCAGAGGTGTACGATGCTTCGGGCAACCTCATGCGCTTGTCGGCCGGATTGCTCGATTCGTTGTCGGGCAAAGGTTATGCGTATTTTACCACACTGGCTTCGCAAGTGGCCGATGAAGGCTTTCAGGCCGATTTCCACTTGGGCGTGGACGATGTTCATACGCGTATGTTTGTCCCTGCCTCTAAGGACAGAACCGTTTATCAGCTGAATTCTTTGTTCAACCATCGCTATTACGAACCTTCCTTGCGCAAGCTGCCCGTTCCGGCAGTGCTTGTCAGACAGCAGGGTGAGGCATGGAACCGGCCTTTCGTGGCTGTGTACGAACCATACGGTAACGGCGCCGAGGCGCAGATCAGCTCGGTAAATACGGCGGAAAGCCGGAAGCAGAAGGGGGTAGACAAATTGTCGGTGGAATATAAGCAGGGCAACCGCGCCGACCACATCATTCACTCGGTCAATCCTCGTGCGGAGGCTGACTATATGGGCATCCGTTTCAAGGGTACGTTAGCGGTTGTGACAGTATGTGGAGAGACTCCCAGTTCGGTCTATATCGTGGACGGTCATTCCCTGCGGATGAAGGGCCTGACAGTGAAATCGGCTAACAACGAACCGTTTGATGCCCTGCTGGAATGGAAGGATGGTGTCCTGACTTGTCGTTCGGAACAGGAAATTATCGTTAAGTCATCGGCTGTACAGACGGTCGTAAAAGAGTAAATACGAGTATGAGAATCGGAAGAATCATAAAATTGGGACTGATGGGGCTTGCGAGCCCGTTGCTATTGTCTGCCCAGAACATTACGGACCTGGCCGTGATGAACGACCGCTCGTCGGATGCTTTTGTTCTGGAGGACGGACAGTCTGCCGTGGACGATTCGGTGTTTCTGCACCCCGACCGCATCCGGTTTGACAATCGCTGCATTCAGATTGAGGGTGAGGATGTATTTCTGTTTAGCGGAGCATTCCATTATTTCCGGGTGCCGCAACCGCTCTGGCCCGACCGCTTCAGCAAACTGAAGAAGGCTGGCTTCAATTGCGTGGAGACATATATTCCCTGGAACTGGCACGAACAGCGTATGCCGAAGTCTGTCAGTGATGAGTCTTGTCTCGACATGACACTGTTGGAAGATTTTCTGAAGATGGCCGAAGAGTTCGGACTTTATGTGATAGTCCGTCCGGGGCCTTACATCTGTGCGGAGTGGAGCGGGGGAGGATTCCCGCAATGGCTCATGCGCAAGAAACCGGCAAAGCCCAAATATGAGACCTGGTTGCAGAGTACCGACGAGGAATTTATGCGCTGGAACGAACACTGGTACAAGGCTGTGTGTCGGGTGGTGGCTCCTCATCAGCTGCCCCGTAAGGAGAAAGGAAGCGGTGGAGTCATTCTGTTTCAGATAGAGAACGAGTTCAACCGCATCAAGTGGTTTTCCAAAGAGAGCAAGAAAGAATACCTGGAAGGACTTTGGCAGATAGTGCGCAATCATGGCATAGAAGTGCCGATTGTCACTTGCTGGACGGATGAGGCCCGGAATGCCGGGAGTGGAACCCTGAACGGAGTGCTTGACATGGTAAACAGTTATCCGAAGTGGAATGTGGAGGGCAGCTTCGGACGCCTGATAAACCAACAGCTCAAGACCCAGCCGGGCAAACCTCTACTGTCGGGCGAGCTGCAGGGAGGATGGATGAGCGAAGTGGGTGGAAAGCTCAGCTGGGAACAGGACGGACTGCTGCCGGTGCAGACACAGAACATTACGCTCTATGCCCTGCAACGGGGCTTTTGCGGCATCAATTATTATATGGCCGTAGGCGGGACGAATTTCGACGATTGGGGTGCCCGCCAGATGACGACCACGTACGACTATGCGGCAGCCATCGGCGAGGATGGATCGCTCAACGACAGGTACAGGAGGCTGACGGGACTGGCAGAATTCGTCAAGGAACATGGTACACGCATTGTCCGTGCCTCCCTGGAGCCGACCGACTATACGACGACCGACGAGGCTGTGAAGCTGGCTGTGCGCAAAGCCGCGAACGGAGACAGATATTATTTCGTGAGAACTGAAGAGCATACCCGGCACCATTTCGGCACCTTGAAGACGGCAGACGTGACACTGGATTTCTCCTTGGAGCCTTTCGGGGCGATGGTTTGCTATCTGCCCGCCGGCGTACAAAGCGGTAAGTGGTATCCGGAACTGCCAGAGCCCGGTTTCCGTCCTTGTGTGGAAGCGGACAGTATATGGCTGGAGGCCTCGCAAGGAACGCCGGACAGGCTACCGGCAAAGTGGAAGAAACTGAAAAAAGGATACTATCTGGACGATGAGGGAATATACGGCCGTCATTTCGTATATTACAGATGTCATGCTGCCGAAGGCGGCTTGCTGGAGGTGGGCAGAATTGGAGACAAACTCATAAACGGAACGGACAAAGACGAGGTGCTGGTGAAGGCGGCCGGACAATTGCTGCCCGTGTGGCAGGAAAACGATACCTGTGCTGCTTACAGACTGCCCGGCGATTCGCTCTCCGGCAAGCGTATGGAGGTACTGATGCTGTTTGAAAGCAAGGGACTGCACCACCATACCAAGAAGGTGGTGGAAGATTATTGGTGCATAGGTCCCGACTTTGTGCGTTGCAACGGGAAAGACCTGACACTCTATTATGCTTACACGGAAAAGGAAAGAGGAGAGGCATACTCTTCGGGAACAGCGTCTGCTGACAGGGATGAGGCAGGTACCGGTACAGCCGATGACGCACTGCTGGTATGGCATGAGTATTCTTTTACTATGCCGGCTGACGTGCCTGAGGTGAATGTTCCTTATCACCTATATATGGAGCACAGTGGCAATGGATTCATTTACCTGAACGGCCATTGTCTGGGCCGCTGCTGGGAGGCAGGGCCGCAGAACAGCTATTACCTGCCTGAGTGTTGGCTCAACCGAGGCGGCACCAACCGGATAGTGGTCAGCATGAGGCCTGTCGATGGAGAAGCTGATATACGAAAGGCAGTAGTTGTGCCTGCGATTTGGGCAACCATGCGTGAAACAAATAAAGATTAACATTATAAATTATATCACATGAAGAAAGCGATTATTAGTTTAGCTATGCTGCTGGCAGGCTCATGTCTGTGGGCACAGACAGTAGATGTGAAGGGCAAAGGGGAACGTTTTGCCCATTATTGGAGTGTAGGTACCTGCGCCGGGCGTGCCAACGAGGGTTTGCGTACCAGCTGGGTGGAACAGTTGAAACTGTCGAAGGAACATTGCGGCTTCCAATATTTGAGGATGCACGGGCTGTTTGACGATGACATGTTTGTCTATTTCGAGAAACCGGACGGACGGGCTGTCTATAACTGGCAGTATGTTGACGAAGTGTACGACCGTATGCTGGCTGTGGGTGTGAAACCGTTCGTGGAGTTGTCTTTCTTTCCCAAAGGAATTGCTGCGGACAACAGCAAGATGCAGATGTGGTATCGTAACCGTGTGAGTTTCGACGAAAGCCGGTTGGGCAAGTGGCACGACCTGGTGAAAGCCTTCACGCAGCATGTCGTAGACCGGTATGGCATAGACGAGGTCCTGACTTGGTATTTCGAGGTGTGGAACGAGCCTAATCTGAACACCAATCCCAAGGCCGGATTCTTTGACGGCACCAAGAGCGACTATTTCAAACTATATAAGGCATCTGCCGCTGCCGTGAAGTCGGTGGACGGGCGTTTGAAGGTGGGCGGACCAGCCACGAGTAACTTCATTGCCGACACACGCTACGACGGCGAGGTGTACGACCAGACCAAGTCGCGCTTCTATGCTCAGGACAAGATTAACAAGCAGCAATGGAAGGGTTCTTGGATAGCAGACTTCATTGACTATTGCGAGAAGGAGAATCTGCCTTTGGACTTCATTTCCACCCATCCGTATCCGACAGACTACGCGCTCGACCCCGAGAGCGGAAAGAGCAAGGATGCTGTACGTTATGTATATTCTCTCCGCGACGACATCAGCTGGATAAAGGCACAGCTTGCCAAGAGCAAATATCCCAATGCGGAAATACACCTGACGGAGTGGAGCACCAGCCCCAACAGCCGCGACAAGATGCACGACATCCTGCCACCTGCCGCTTACATTCTGAAGTGCAATCTGGATTGCATCGGTATGGTCAATTCGCTGATGTATTGGACCTTTACCGATATTTTCGAGGAAAAGGGCGGGGGCGAGAGTATTTTCCACGGTGGCTTTGGCATGATTAACTTTCAGGGATTGGTGAAGCCTTCGTTCCATGCTTATAGAATGTTGAACCAATTGGGAGATGAGAAGTTGTATTATGCCGACCCGCTCTTTGTGAGCCGTTCGTCCAAGACGGGAAAAGTGATTGCACTTGCATTCAATTATCCCAAGGAATATGAGGAAGCGGTTCCTTCGGCCAAGAACTTTTCCAACTATATGGAAGCATCGTCCAAGCAGGTGGACTTTACATTGACAGGGCTGAGACCTGGTAGCGCCTTTGTGATAGAAACGCTTGACAAAGAGCATGGCAATGTCTACGATGACTATGTGGAAATAGGTGCTCCGCATTCGCCTACACGTGAGGAGACGGCCTATCTGAAGCAAAAGGCATGGGACACGCAGAAAGAAGTCGTGCGGGTGGCGGCAGACGGTACCCTTACGCTGAAACGTGAATTGTCTCCTTGGACTTGTGTGCTGATTAAAGAACTGTAAATGAGACATCTTATTGGGAATTTATGATGAAGCGTTGGATATTAATGGTGTGGCTGGCCTGTTCCGTCGGTGGATGGGCCGGCAATCTGAAACTTTGGTATAGCCGACCCGCTGCGGAATGGACGGAGGCATTGCCTTTGGGCAATTCCCGACTGGGGGTAATGATGTATGGAGGTACAGAACACGAAGAGCTGCAACTGAACGAAGAAACGGTGTGGGGAGGAGGCCCCCATCGGAATGACAGTCCCAATGCCCGCAAGGCTCTGGCTGAAATCAGGCAACTGGTTTTTGCCGGACGCTATCGGGAAGCACAGCAGCTGGTAGGAAAGAATTTCGAGACACCGCGTAATGGAATGCCCTATCAGACCATAGGGAGTCTGATGCTTCATTTCGTGGGACACGACAATGTATCTCATTATAGCAGGGAACTGGATTTGGAAAAGGCAGTGGCTGTGGTGCAATATGAAGCGAATGGAACAACATATCGCAGGGAAGTCTTTACTTCGTTGACAGACCAGGTGGTGATTGTAAGGCTGACGGCAGACAGACCGGGAGCCATCTCTTTTGATGCTTCGTTCAAGTCTCCTTTGGAGCATCGCGTGAAACAGTGGAGCAACCGCCTGGTGCTGACAGCTGCAGGACAGGAACATGAAGGGGTGGCAGGTGCCATCAAGGTGGAAACTCAGCTTGCGGCAGTGAACGAAGGAGGAAAAGTGATGGCTGGCGGACAGACATTGCGGGTAAAAGGGGCTGACGCAGTGACCCTTTACCTTTCGGCTGCCACCAATTTTGTCAATTACAGAAATGTAAGCGGAAATGCGCATAAACGGGCGGCAGAGTATTTGGATGCGGCCCTTAAAGTGACTTATTCGGAAGCCAGGGAAAAGCACGTGGCGGCTTATCGCAGACAGTTCGACCGCGTCAGCCTCGATTTGGGTACGTCACGGCGGGATACCTTGGAGACCGATACCCGCATCAGGATGTTTGGCGATGGAAAAGACCCATCGTTGGCTACACTGTTATTTCAGTATGGGCGTTATCTGTTGATTTCGTCTTCCCAACCGGGAGGGCAGCCGGCCAATTTGCAGGGTATTTGGAATAAAGATTTGTTGGCTCCGTGGGATGGCAAATATACGGTCAATATCAATTTGCAGATGAATTATTGGCCAGCCGAGGTCGCTAACCTCAGCGAATGCCATCTGCCACTGATGCAGATGCTGAAGGATTTGTCGGAGAGTGGTCGGGAAACCGCCCGCGTCATGTATGGTTGCAGAGGATGGGTGCTTCATCATAATACGGATATATGGCGTTGTACGGGAATGGTGGACAAAGCCTTTTGGGGAATGTGGCCCAATGGAGGCGCGTGGTTGTGCCAACATCTATGGCAACATTATCTGTACACTGGCGACAGGGAGTTCTTGAAAGAAGTATTTCCCATCATGAAGGGTGCCTCTGACTTCTTTCTGGATTTTCTGGTGGTGCATCCTCGTTATGGCTGGCTGGTGACTTGCCCTTCCAGTTCGCCGGAACACGGTCCGGAAGGAGATGAAAAGAATAACGCTGTCTCTACGGTGGCCGGTTGCACGATGGATAATCAGATTGTGTTTGAACTGTTATCAAATACAAGAGAGGCTTCCCTCGTGCTGGGAGGTGATGAAAAATATCAGGATACGTTGATGGCCACCCTGAACCGCTTGCCTCCCATGCAGATTGGAAAGTACAATCAGTTGCAGGAGTGGCTGGAGGATGTGGACAATCCTGCAGACAAACATCGTCATATTTCCCATGCTTACGGCCTTTATCCGGGAAATCAGATTTCTCCGTATCGTCATCCTGCATTGTTTCAGGCAGTGAAGAATACATTGCTGCAGCGGGGCGATGAAGCGACAGGATGGTCTATCGGCTGGAAAATCAATCTTTGGGCACGGCTACAGGACGGTAATCACGCCTATCGCATTATCAGTAATCTGTTCCAGGGGCGCATCTATCCCAACCTGTTTGATGCCCATCCTCCTTTTCAGATTGACGGCAATTTCGGATATACGGCCGGAGTAGCCGAGATGCTGCTTCAAAGCCATGACGGGGCAGTTCATCTGTTGCCGGCTTTGCCGGATGTATGGCCACAGGGTAAAGTGGAGGGGTTGAAAGCACGAGGCGGGTTTGAAGTCGGCATGGAGTGGGGAAACGGGCAGTTGGAAAAGGTTGCTGTCCACTCAGTTTTAGGAGGCATTCTCCGTTTACGTTCTTATGTTCCTCTAAAGGGCAAAGGGCTGAGGAAGGCGAGTGGAGAAAATCCGAATGAGTATTATCGGGTACCCGCTATCAAACAACCTTTGTCTGCTGGTTCGCTACAACTTCAGTATCCTCTTTTGCATCGTGTGTACGAGTATGATGTAGAAACGGAGGCAGGGAAAACGTATAAATTCTTCCGGGGAGAGTGAGAGTCATCTATGGGTCATTTTCTTTCTGATTTATGACATTCTTTAGCGCCAAAAGACTATATTTGTAAATCGAGTGAGAAATCGGCGTATGCCCGGGAATGTTTGGGGTTCCTCGGACATCGGGTATGGGCAAGTTGTTTACCTTAAATTGAGAAGAAATGATTATTCTGCGTACCCTGAAAGACATCTCTTCGCGCAACATTGTGGCGAGTATTCTGCTTTTTGCAACGGCCATTTTTGCTGCAATAGTGGCCAACTCTTCTTGGGCTCCTTTTTATCAGCAATTTCTTTCCCAGGAACTGCACCTGTGTATTGGCGATTTCAATCTGTTTTCTCATGGCGGTCATCCGTTGACGGTTATCGAATTCATTAACGACGGACTGATGGCGCTCTTTTTCTTGGCTGTGGGACTTGAAATCAAACGGGAGCTGCTGGTAGGCGAGCTATCCTCTTTCCGCAAAGCCATCCTGCCGTTCATTGCCGCGTGCGGGGGAATGATTCTGCCTGTCATCATCTATTCCTTCTGGGTACAGACCGATATGCCGGAGGCCAGGGGTATGGCTATTCCGATGGCTACGGACATTGCTTTCTCTTTGGGGGTACTTAGCTTGTTGGGTAATCGGGTGCCATTGAGCCTGAAGATATTCCTGACGGCTTTTGCCGTGGTCGATGATGTGGGAGGGATTCTGGTCATTGCTTTGTTCTATAGTTCCACGGTGTCTTATTTCTATTTGATTGCGGTAGCTGTGCTTTATGCCGTGTTGTATTATATGGGACGTTTCGGCAGGGTGCAGAAGGTCGTTTTCTGGCTGTTTGGAGTCGCCATTTGGTATCTGTTCCTTCAGTCTGGCATTCACAGTACCATTTCGGGTGTTATATTGGCTTTTGCCATTCCGGCCCGTCCGCGGCTGGATGCCGGCAAGTACATCAGACGCATCCGCAACGTCATCAGTACTTTTCCCGTCTCCAGTCCGGACAACATCGTGCTGACCAACGAGCAGATTGCTGCCCTGAAGCAAGTGGAACACGCCTCAGACCGTGTCATCAGTCCACTCCAGTCGTTAGAGGACCACTTGCGCACTTCGGTCAACTTTATTATTCTTCCTCTCTTTGCCTTTGCCAACGCCGGCGTGGTGTTCAGTGGCAACGGCGAACTCTTGGGTAATGTCAGTATGGCAGTTGCCTCAGGGCTATTGCTGGGCAAGTTTGTGGGCATCTACCTGTTTACCTGGCTGGCTATTAAGATTGGGCTAGCTCCCATGCCGAACGGGATGGACTGGAAAAATCTGGCGGGAGTGTCGATGCTTGGCGGAGTAGGCTTCACGGTATCCCTGTTCATAGCCAACCTTTCGTTTTCAGCCAATTATCCGGATTTGCTGAATCAGGCGAAATTCGGTGTGCTTTGTGGCACCGTTCTTTCCGGCATAGTGGGCTATATCCTATTGCGCATTTTTTTATCTTCTCGAAATGCTTCAGACACATTGTAACTTGATTTAGGTAATGGTAGCCTTATGGATTACTGCTTCAGGAAGGTGTGCAAAACTAAGTGATGCTCTCTATTCCCTCCTTCAGATACTTTTGTTTTGACACAACCTCCTTGCATGATACCCCTCTTTAAAGAATTGTGGGAGGGGTGAGGAGATTGCGCACATACTTTCAATTTGTCCGGAATGTCTGGAATATACTTTCTTGAAGTCGGATTTAGGAGGGTTTTGCTGACATGGACTTTCTGCGAAAAACGCGAAATAGAGACCGGAAAGGCACTTTTGAGGTATTTGGAACGTCCACCAAGCAAGTTCTGTTCATCCACAATGCTTGCTTTGTTTGTCCACAATGCTTGTGCGGAGTGTGCAGAATGCTTGTTCGGTGCGTACAGAATGCTTGTTCGGAGTGCTAAAAAGCCATGTTTTGGTCTCCCAAAAGGGTAGTTAGAGCCTCCAATGTGGCTTTTGGGAGCCGTAAAGTGGGTATAATTTCCTTTCAGTAGCTGTTTTTTTTTCTCTTTCAAATGTAAGGATTTCGCTATCCTTCTGTCGTACATCTTGTTACTGCTTTTCTCTTTCGTTTTTTCGTCCAAACCGGACGGAAGGTCGAAAAAACGGATTCTCACGCATTGGGAAAGTCAAAGTGTCAAAATGTAAAGAAAGGAAACATACGGTCAGTACAATCGGGATGTGTGTATTCAAGCCCTTGTCTCAATGACTATTTTCAGGGTTTACCTGATTTTAATCTCGCAGTTGTCCAGGCTCTCGATGATGGCCAGGCTTTCCACATGGATGCCTGCCGAGCGCAGCTCGTCGCCGCCGTGCTGGAAGGCTTTCTCAATGATGAAGCCCATGCCCATGAGTTCGGCGCCTGCCTGGCGCACCAGGTCAATGATGCCCTTGGCCGCGTTGCCGTTGGCCAGGAAGTCGTCTATGAACAATACCTTGTCGCCCGGGCCGAGAAAGTCACGGCTGACGCAGACATCATAGGTGCGCTGTTTGGTGAAGGAGAAGACCGAGGTTGTCAGCATGTTTTCCATGGTGCTGGGCTTTTTCTTCTTGGCAAAGACGACGGGCAGTTCCAGCAGATACCCCACCATGATGGCGGGGGCGATGCCGCTGGCCTCTACGGTGATGACTTTGTTGATGGGAGTGGAAGCGAAGCGGCGCACAAATTCCACGCCGATGCTTTTCATCAGGATGGGGTCCATCTGGTGGTTGATGAAGTTGTCTACTTTCAAGATGCCACCGGGGAAGCAGCGTCCGTCGCGGAGGATGCGGTCTTTCAATACTTTCATAATTCTTTCTCTATTGATTTAGTTCTGATTTCCCGTTGCTGGCAGGCTCGTCGTCTTCTTCGTCGGCCGGTAACAAGGTGGAAGGGATGCGTTTCTTGGGCGTGAGCCCCATGCCGCATAATAGTTCGGCCTGTCGCACTACACTACCTCGTCCTTCGGACAGCTGCTTCAGCGCATTGTTATACTCACCCTGTAGCTTGTCCAGTTGCGAACCGAGGTTAGTGAAAGTACGTGCAAAGTCCACGATACGTTCGTAGAGCGACGTGCCCCGTTTGATGATGGCCTGTACGTTCTTCACCTGATTCTCCCGTTTCCACAGGTCGAGCGAGAGGCGAAGGGCGCTGATGAGGTTGGTGGGGCTCATCAGGACGACTTTCTTGTTGTAGGCATATTCCCACAGGTTGGCATCGCTCTGCACGGCCAGCAGGTAGGCTCCCTCGGTGGGGATGAACATCATGACGAAGTCCGGCGCCTTGACGTCGTAGTGCGAATAGTCCTTGCGGCTTAGTTCGTCAATGTGGGCACGTACGGACTGCAGGTGTGCCTTCAGGCAACGGGCCTGCTCGTCCTTGTCTTCGGCGGCGGTGTAGGCGGCATAAGCAGTGAGGGACACTTTGGAGTCGATAATCATTTCGCGGTCGTCGGGATAGCGGACGATGATGTCGGGCTGCATGCGTTGGCCGCTCTCTTCGTTGGTCAGCACTTCGCCCCGCTCGTCGCGCAGGAACTCCTGACGGAAGTAGTGTTCGCCTTCGATGAGGCCCGATGCTTCGAGCAAGCGTTCCAATATGACTTCACCCCAGTTGCCCTGCATCTTTGAGTCGCCTTTCAGGGCGCGGGTCAGGTTGTTGGCCTCTTCGCTCAGGCGGTTGTTCAGTTCCACCAGCTCCTTGATGCGTTCGCCCAGCGAGAAACGTTCCTTGGCTTCGGTGTTGTATGCCTGTTCCACCTTTTCGCGGAAGTCTTTGAGGTTGTCGCCCAAGGGGCGGAGCAGGTCGCCGATGTGTTCGGCGTTGAGCCGCTTGAAGTCGTCGGCCTTGCTTTGGAAGATGCGGTTGGACAGGGCTTCGAACTCGGCGTTCATGCGGCGGTGCAGGGCTTCGGCCTCTTCGCGCTGTTCGGTGAGACGTTTCTCCAGTTGCTGCCGTTGTTCGGCCAGGCGTTCGGCGAAGTGCCGTTCCTGCTCGGCCAGGCGTTCGTCGGCCTGTCTCTCGGCTGCCTTCAGCCGTTCGTCGGCAACGACCTTTTCGCGGGCCAGGCGTTCTTCGGTGGTTCGGTTCAGCAGTTCTTCACGCTGGCGGGCAGCTTCGAGCTGTGCTTTGACGGCAGCGGTCTTCCGTCCCGCGGCCAGCCAGCCGATGGCTCCGCCTGCGGTGAGTCCTGCTACAAGTGTCAGTATGTCCATGGCGGGGTGGGGGTTATTCGGTCAGCACTTCGTTTCCGTTTTCGGTTATCAGTACCATACTCTCCCATTGGGCCGATGGCAGGCCGTCGTCGGTGCAGACAGTCCATCCGTCGGCTTCGTCGATGAAGACTTCGTAGCTCCCCATGTTGATCATCGGTTCGATGGTGAAGGTCATGCCAGGTACAATCATCATGCCCGTTCCTTTCTTGCCGAAATGTTCCACGTCGGGCTCTTCGTGGAACTTGATGCCGCATCCGTGGCCGCACAGGTCGCGCACTACGCTATAACCGTTCTTTTCAGCATGTTCCTGAATGGCGGCTCCAAGGTCACCCAACCTTGTCCAAGGTTGCGCCATCTGTACGCCGATGTCACGGCATTCGCGGGTCACTTCAACCAACCGTTTCATCTCGGGGCTTACTTCGCCTATCAGAAACATACGTGAGGCATCGGAGAAATAACCCTTGTAGATGGTCGATACATCGACGTTGACGATGTCACCGCTTTTCAGGATTTCCTTGGTACTGGGTATGCCGTGGCAGACGACATCATTGATGCTGGTACATACGCTTTTGGGATAGCCTTCGTAGAGGAAGGGGGCGGGGATGGCATCGTGGTCGGTGGTGAAGCAATAGACCATGTGGTCTATCTCGGCAGTGGACATGCCCTCGCGGATGTTCGCGGCGATATAGTCGAGCAGGGCGGTATTGATTTTGGCGCTTTCGCGTATGCCGGCCACTTGCTCTTCGGTGCGGAGCAGGTGACGTTGCGGCAGGCGGTAGCCTTCTTTCTTATATTGCTGTATTTTGGCTTCAACCTCATCGGAATAGTTTTTGGGAGTGAAGCGCATTCCTTTTATCAATTTCTTCATATTGTCATCTCTTTTTGTTACGGTATGCAAAAGTACGCAATTACTTTGGTAATTGGACGGCCGCCTTTCGTTTTTTAGCAGCTTTGTAACTTCGATTCAATCTTATTGCAACATGTATTGTCCACTTTTGCATTGCCAAACAAGAATAAAGGAGACTGATTATGGAACTGAACAGAAATGATTACACAGTAGAAGCTGCCCCCGGAGGCGGATTCTTTGCTTATTATCGGAATAATTTGTTGTGCGGAGCTTACGGTGAAACGCCCGATGAAGCTTGCGAGAATCTGGAAGGCGTTATCAATGACTTTGTAAGCGAGATGTACATGGTTGAGGAGTATGTCTGACCGGAGGTGCGGAGACGTTTCTTACATTCATTCATAGATTCTCTTCAGTAGGAGGTGTCAGGACTGGGTCCGACTCTTGACAGAAGGTTGCCGGCTTTTCGCCGATGGTCTGATGTCAGGTAGAGGAACAGCTTTGACACACTCTTTTGTTTGTGAGCATGCTTGTTGTAAGAGCAGACTGGATTTTAAATTGAATATAAATATGAAAATGTTATGGTAAAGAAGGCTAGTAACAAGAAACTTTTAGAGGAAGCATATATAGAGAGAGACTTGAGTTGGATGTATTTCAACCGCCGCATTCTTCAGGAAGCAGCCAAACAACAGATTCCTCTTTTGGAGAGATTGGGATTTCTGGGTATCTATTCAAACAATCTTGACGAGTTCTTCCGGGTACGTATGGCAACTTTGAACCGGATAGCCGAATGTGAGGACAGAACCGTACGCATTGAACGTGAACGTGCCCGACAGCTTATCAAGCAGCTGAACAAGCTGAATAACAAATATGCCAAGGAATATGAGCTGGTTATTAACGACGTTACCCGACAGTTACGCGCCGAGCATATTTATCTGCTAAAGGAGGATGAACTTGATGAGGAACAGCAGCAGTATGTACGTTCATTTTTTCAGTCCCGTCTGAGTGGGTTTGTTACTCCTGTGTGGATTTCTGCCGTTAAGCAATTGGCTTACGAGACCGATGAAAACATCTATCTGGCCGTGAAGATGCACGCCGGTGGAAGAAAGAAGGCTGACTATGCTTTGATAGAACTGCCGGTGTCTGTGTGTGGCCGCTTTATCCGTCTGCCTGATAAAGGCGGCAACAATTACCTGATGTATTTGGATGATATTATCCGTTTCTGCCTTCCTCAGATTTTCCGAGGTTTGGACTACGAGCATTTTGAAGCGTATGCATTCAAGTTTACCAAGGATGCCGAAATGGAAATAGATAACGATTTGCGCAACGGTATGTTGCAGAAAATTTCCAAAGGGGTGAAAAGTCGCAAAAAGGGAGATGCGCTGAGGGTAATATATGATGCTGCCATGCCGGCGGATTTACACAAACGGGTGATGAATATGCTGAATTTGGACAAGCTGGATACGGTGCTGGCCGGAGGACGCTATCATAACCATAAGGACCTGATGGCTTTTCCCGATTGTGGCCGGAAAGACTTGAAATACCCCCAATGGGAGCCGTTGGTGCGTCCTGAGCTGGCAGGCGGAGAAAGCTTGTTGAAGCTGGTACAGCAGGCCGACCGTTTTATCCATGTGCCTTACCACAGTTTTGACCATTACATCCGTCTGCTGCAGGAAGCTGCGCTGAACAAGCAGGTGAAAAGCATTAAGACGACTCTCTATCGGCTGGCCAGAGATTCTAAGGTGGTGAGAGCTCTGATTGGGGCTGCCCGTAATGGCAAGAAGGTGACGGTGGTCATTGAGTTGTTGGCCCGCTTTGACGAGGCGTCCAACATCAGTTGGTCAAAGAAAATGCAGGACGCCGGTATTCATGTTATTTTTGGCGTGGAGAATCTGAAGGTGCATTCCAAGATTACCCACATCGGGATGAAGAACGGTAAAGACATTGCTTGTATCAGTACCGGCAATTTTCATGAAGGCAATGCGCGGATGTACACCGACTATATGCTGATGACCGCTGCCGGCAATGTGGTGCGTGATGTCAATTCCGTTTTCACTTTTATCGAGAAGCCTTACATGCCGGTGACATTCAAGGAACTGCTGGTGTCGCCTAACGAAATGAAAAAGAGGTTCATGCGGCTGATTGATACCGAAATCAAAAACAAATTGCTGGGCAAGCCGGCTTATATCCGCCTTAAGGTCAATCATATCACCGACCGTGACATGGTGAAGAAACTCTATGAAGCCTCATCCAACGGGGTACCTGTCGATTTGCTGGTACGCGGTAACTGTTCGCTGGTGGCCGGTGTTCCGGGTTTGAGCGAGAGTATGCACATCTGTGGCATTATAGACCGTTATCTGGAACATTCGCGTATCTTCATCTTTGCCTCTGGAGGCGATGAGAAGTGTTTCATTGGGTCGGCAGACTGGATGCCGCGTAATCTGGACAACCGTGTAGAAGTGGTGACACCCGTTTACGAACCGGCTATCAAGGCCGATTTGGCCCGTGTTATAGATTACGGACTGCGGGACACTCTGCAAGGAAGGGTCGTGGACGGAAGTGGCGAGAATCTCTCTTGGTCTACAGAGGAGAATGTTCCGTTCCGTTCGCAGGAAGAATTGTACAAGTATTATAAGGAAAATAATTTGTCTCAAGAAAAACAATAGAACGAAATATGAGTCAGAAATGTTATGCCGCCATCGATATCGGCTCAAATGCCGTGCGGCTTTTAATCAAGAGGAAGGAAAAAAATGAGGTTCTGGAGAATGAACGGTTGTCTAAGGTGTTGATGCTCAGAGTTCCGCTTCGCTTGGGCTTCGATGTATTTGCATTAGGTGAACTTTCAGAAAATAAGGCTGTAAAATTACGTCGGTTAATGAAGGCTTTCCGTCAATTGATGAAGATTTATGAAGTGACGGACTATCGTGCGTGTGCCACTTCGGCCATGCGTGACGCACGTAATGGAAAAACGGTCATCAAGAAAATACTGAAAGATACTGGTATTCGTATTGAAATTATCGACGGACAGGAAGAAGCCCGAATAATTTACAACAATCATATTGAATGTTTGGAAGATCGTACCGGGAATTACATTTACGTGGATGTGGGTGGAGGCAGCACGGAAATCAATTTGTTGACTAATGGTGTGTTGGTTCAATCACTTTCTTACAACATCGGTACTGTGCGTATGCTGAGTGATGCCGTGAAAGAAGAAACCTGGAGTCAGATGGAGAACGACTTGATTCGCCTGACTGATAGTTTTACGGATATCAACATCATCGGATCGGGTGGGAACATAAACAAACTCTACAGGTTGGCGGAGAAGAAGGACAAGAAACAGCAACGAATGCCTATTTCGTCCCTAAGGTCGATGTACGAAAAACTTGCCCCTCTTACCCCAGAACAACGTATGAAAGAGTTTGAACTAAAGGCTGACCGTGCCGATGTTATTGTGCCTGCCGCCAAAATCTTTCTGATTATAGCGGAAATCGTAAAGGCTGAATACATTCACGTCCCTGTCATCGGTTTGGCAGATGGTATTATTGACAGCTTGTATGTGCAGGATGGTGTCGACGAATCAGAATAACTATCTTTTTATAAGCAAATTGAAAACGAAACTTGCAGAGTATGATTCTATGTTCAAATTAGCCATCTAACTTTTTATGCTGAGCCGGGCAAGGTAGTCGTAGTGACATCCTTCCTGTACCAGTTCAGCTTGAAACCCGTTCTCAGAGGCATAATAGGAAAGAGACTGGAAGTCGATGTAGAGCCAATCGAAAGAATCCCCCAAGATATCCTTGTATTGCATCTGGAAGTCTATTTCGCCGTAATAGCTGCCGCTCAAGTCGATGGCCAGACTTCCGTCTTCTTCCTCGAACAGGTAGCGCAAGTCGCTGGAGTCCATATAAACACATCCTGTCGGAGCAAGAATCTGTTTTAGCTTGCGAAAGAATACAGGCATGTTCTCAGTCTTTCCTATGATACCCGAACCGTTCATCAACATCAGTATGGTGTCATATGAGCCGCAAAACCGTTCGTCAAACAGATTGGCTTGTGTGGCATGGACTACACCACGCAGGTGCATAACCTTTACTGACAGTTGAGAGATATCAATGGCATGCACTTCTTTTCCAGCCTCTTGCAGAGCTAAGGAGTGGCAGCCGCTTCCTGCTCCAACATCCAGTATTTTGCCTGTAGCCAGCTGTAAGGCTCTCTTTTCTAATGGCGGCATCTGTTTTTCTGTACGGAACAATTTCCGGACCGGAATCTCGTCTTCGTCAAATTGAGAAGAGAACACCCGCAACCTGCCCGCCTTATGGTGGCGGGCATAGTCGGCTATGGCGTTTCCCATAGGATCTTTTTCGGGTGTGAGCAAACCTTTATTTATCATACAGTTTATTCATCTTTTGTGACGGTTGGCACGTTTACGCCTTATTTCGGCTTTCATCTTGGCAGCTCCTGACCCGTGCAGGCCTGTGATGTAAGTCTTCTTTTTGGCTTTGGTCTTGATTTTATTTTCTTCTTTTGTTTTTTCCTTTTTGCCTTTGAAGACGATACCGCCCATCATGGCTTCTTCTATACTCATAAGTCCTCAAGTTACGTGTGACGTTTGAATTTATTATCGTGTAGGAAGGATTTCAATCCAGTAGTCGTCAGGGTCATTGATAAAGTACAGTCCCATGGACGTATTCTCGAAGCAAACCCATCCGTTGTCCTTGTGGTATTGACGTATGGCATCGTAATCGCCGTCTACGCGGAAACACAGATGACTTTCGTTTTCACCTAATTCGTAGGGTTGAGTGTGGTCTTTTAGGCAGGTAAGTTCCAAGAGAAATGGGCTGTGCCCGTCTGTCAGGTACACTAAGGTGAATGAACCGTCTGCTGCTTCCTTGCGGTGGCTTTCTTTTAAGCCAAGCGCTTTCTCGTAAAAGGTTATGCTACGTTCCAAATTGGTAACGTTGATATTGAAATGATCGAATTTGCTTTTTATTTCCATGTTGTTTAAAGTGAATATTTGGGAATAAAATTACTTTATCATAGCTTTAATTATCTCACCGATATACATACGTGGTTGGCCTTCCAAAGGTTCTTGTGACGGCATTTTTTTACATTCCAGCATTATTGACGGTTCCTTTTGGCCGTTAGGGTAAAAACGTACGGTATAAGTTTCGGCTTGATCAAGTTGTTCGTGTACCTGATCTGGTGAGAGGAAAGTATAAATAACAGGCTTGCCAGACAATTTACCGAGCGATCCGCCTGCATTGGCTGTCATGGTGGTCATATTGAAGCTATCTGTTCCGATCGCAATTACTAGCTTGCCGTTACCCATTTGAATAAGGTCTGATGATAGCTGGTCGGGTACTACTTCCTTATAGAAGGCTTTGGCCGGAATCCGGTCTTGGGGTGTTGTTACAGGTACGGCCTTAGGTTTTTGTTCGAGATTGATAACTATATTACCGGAAGAAGCAGCTTTTTGTTCATTCAATTTGTTGTCGCTGAGGGCGTTGTTTGACACATTGATTGAGCTGGCACTCAGAGCTTGGGTTACTTCAAGGTTTAGGTTATCTACAAAGTCAACAGTCTTTCTACGCCATTTAGCAAGTCCGCGCACTAATTTAGTTTTACTCTTGTTTAGTGCATATTTGTCTGTTATCCATTCTTCTGCTGTGTATTTTTCTTCTCCTTCCCTATATTCGTAACGTATTTTTCCTATTTCTAGGATACATTTCTCAGGTTGGCATGTCGCAGTGAGTTGATATTGGATTTCTGTACGGTCCAATGACAAGGCAGTAGACTTGAACACAATCCATTCTTCTCCTATACCTACAATTTGTCCTTTATCAGGATTTGAGTAGACTACTCGACTGTTGTTTTCATTCTTCTTTAAGTCTGTTTCCATCCATGTCAGTACGCGGTTATAAATTTCGTCTTGTGACATGCCTGGAATGTTAAATTCTTGAGTGAATACTACTTTCCCGTCTATTTCAGGAACAGCTCCTACTAAATATCTGCTGTCATCGTCTTTTTGTGCTTGCATGAGTGTAGGCAGACAAAAGCAGAAAAATGCAAAAATAATTTGTGTCAGATTCTTCATAATAATAGTATGTTTTATAGAATAATGTTGAAACTTTCTCCTCGGTGAGTAATATTTAAAAAGTGGCATCCTTTGCTCTCGGCAAACGGACGGAAGGCTTGTGCCCCCGGGTAGTCCTCACCAAAATGCATGGGAGCAAATATAGTGGTTTTAATTCGTTCGACAAATTGTTCGGCTCCCCGCATGTAGTCCCGACCCATCCGTCTGTCTACGGGGAACATAGCTACATCCACCAATGGGGCGGTTTGAAGGATGGGTTTCAGTTCGGCCAGAAAGTCACCCTCGGCTTTGCGGATTTCTTCGGGTGTGGATTCTTCATTCCAATGCCAGTTGTTGAGGTCGCCGGCATGGAACAGACGGATACCTTGTAGGTCGATGAGGAAAGAAACGCCGATGTCTGTGGAGCCGAATGCCTGGATGCGCAGGTCTCCGTTCTCGTAGACGTCGCCCTTACGGATGTAGAAGGCATCTCCAGCCTGTGCGCGGCGGTGCTTTAGAATGTCTTTGGAAAAAATGTACTGAATATCTGGGCGTATCTCCTTCCAGGACAGGACTTCCTTATTGAAATGGTCAGGGTGGAAATGGCTGGAGAGCACGTACAGGCTGCCTGGCCTTTGTAGCAGGCTATCGTGGACAATACCCTTGTTGTTGGCCTCTTCCGAGGAGTCCTTATAATAATCTATGATGACGGTTACTCCATCTGCTTCGATGGCAAAGCCACTATGATAGATATAATCTAATTTCATATTGTTGACACATTTCGTGGTGCAATATTACAAAAAACACGACATAAATCTTGGCCAGTGCCTGTTATTTTATGTAAACCCCATCCATTGTTTTAAAGGCAGATTATGTCTCTAGTCCTACTTTAAATTTTAACTTCGTTTTCTAGCGGTTTCTGGAGGGTGAAGTCTTTGATGTTTTGCAGGGTCGTAGTGGCAATGTTAGCCAATGCTTCGCGGGTAAAGAAAGCTTGGTGTGAGGTTACAATGACGTTGTTGAACGAAAGCAGGCGGGCTAAGGTGTCGTCGTCAATGATGCGGTCGGACTGGTCTTCGTAAAAATAATCGCCTTCTTCTTCGTAGACATCCAGTCCGGCTGAACCAATCTTCTTGTTTTTCAGTCCTTCTATCAGGGCGTTGGTGTGGATGAGCTGGCCTCGTCCCGTGTTGATGATCATCACCCCATCCTTCATTTTGCTGATGGAGTAGTCGTTAATGAGATATTTGGTCTGCTCGGTCAGCGGGCAGTGTAGAGAAATGATGTCTGAACTGTGATAGAGTTCATCCAAGGAGGTGTAGACCACTTGGTGTTCGCGTGCGAAGTTGTAGTCGGGGTAGAGGTCGTAGGCCAGGATGTTCATGCCGAAGCCGCGCAGGATGCAGATCAGCTTCTTGGCTATCTTGCCCGTGCCGATGATGCCGGCCGTCTTGCCATACATGTCGAATCCCAGCAGTCCGTGCAGGGAGAAGTTGCCGTCGCGCGTGCGCCACGTCGCACGGGGGATCTTGCGGTTGAGCGACAACATGAGGGCTACCGTGTATTCAGCCACGGCATAGGGCGAATAGGCCGGCACACGCACCACCGTGATGCCGTATGCGGCAGCAGCTTTCAGGTCAACATTGTTGAAACCTGCACAGCGCAGGGCCAGCAGCTTAACTCCGTTTTCGGCCATGGTGCGCAAGACCTCCTCGTTGGCCGTGTCGTTGACAAAGATGCAGGCGGCGTCCACTCCTTTGGTCAGAATGACGTTGTTTTTATTGAGGTGTCCTTTATAAAAACGAAGTTCAAAGCCATAGTCTTTATTCTTTTCACTGAAGGAATCTTCGTCGTAGGGCTTGCTTCCGAAAAATGCGATGGTAAATGCCATAATCGTTGAAGTTTGATTGGAGTTGGTTTTTAATATATGGTTCCCGATAGTGGAAACTGGTTACAAATATAGGATATTTCAGCTTTCCAAATTGCTTTATCCGTATTAAAGTGTCGTTTTACTCCTGATAAAGAACAATAAATAGACTTGATTGTATCATATATATCATGCAGATATTGGATATGCAGGAACTTGCAGGACTTCAATAGGACGAGTTGTTGTCAGAGAAACAATTATCAGACAGGAAAGTTGGGGACATATTAAAATAACGTGAGTTCGAAATAAGAACAAATATATTTTACTGATAATTAGAAACATAGCAATAAAAGTATTAAATTTATAGTGTCCAATTATAACATTTAAAC
>NZ_CASFWU010000044.1 GCF_949298305.1 uncultured Bacteroides sp.
GAACAACACTTGCACGGCTCGTGAACGACACTTGTACGGCTCGTGAGCCACACAAGTGTTTCAGAAATGTAATGCAAGTGTTGCTCGCGCGGGTAGGGAGTGGCGGTTTTTTCTTGCTATGGCTGTCTGTTGTTTGCGAGAAAAATGTATATTTGCGTAACTAATTATCCCGAAAGACCATGAGCAAGATTTATCCGGTAGGCATACAGAGCTTTGAGCGAATACGCGAGGGCGGTTATTGCTACGTTGACAAGACCTCTCTAATCTACAACCTGGTGAAGTCCGGGCAATACTATTTCCTGAGCCGTCCGCGCCGCTTCGGGAAGAGCCTGCTCATCTCTACGCTGGAAGCCTATTTCCTGGGGAAGAAGGAACTCTTCAAAGGACTTGCCATAGAGGAGCTGGAAAAGGACTGGACGACGCACCCCGTGCTTCACCTCGACCTGAACGCGCGGAAGTATGAGGACACCGCTTCGCTGACCGCTATCCTGAACCAGCATTTGGAGAGCTGGGAAGGAAGAAGGATCGTGCTCCCGAAGAGCGTTTTGCCTGGGTGATAGAGAAGGCCTGCCGTGCGACGGGACGGAACGTGGTGGTGCTGGTGGACGAGTACGACAAGCCCATGCTACAGGCCATCGGCAACGAACCTTTGCTCACCGACTACCGCAACACGCTGAAAGCCTTCTACGGTGTGCTGAAGAGTTGTGACAAATACCTCCGCTTTGCCCTGCTGACGGGCGTGACGAAGTTCAGCAAGGTCAGCGTGTTCAGTGACCTGAACAACCTGATGGACATCTCCATCGACGACCGGTTTGCCAGCATCTGCGGCATTACAGAACGTGAACTGCATCACGATTTCAAGGAAGACATCGCAATGCTGGCTCAAAAGAACCATCTCACGGAGGACGAAGCCAAACTGCAGTTGAAAGAACAATACGACGGATACCATTTCGTGGAAGACAGTGAGGATATCTACAACCCGTTCAGCCTGCTTAATACATTTGCCAAGATGAAGTTCGGTAGTTACTGGTTTGAGACGGGCACACCAACTTTCCTTGTGGAACTGCTCCAGCGCAGCAAGTACGACCTGCACCGCCTGACCGAGGAGATGGCTACGGCCGATTCGCTGGGCGGCATCGACACCATGTACACGAATCCTGTCCCCATCCTCTATCAAAGCGGTTATCTGACCATTAAGGGGTACGACAGGGAGTTTAGAATCTATGAATTGGGCTTCCCCAATCAGGAAGTGGAAGAGGGTTTTACTAAATTTTTGTTGCCTAATTATGCTTCTCTTCCTTCGGGCAACTCGTCTTTCGAGATAATGAACTTTGTCAAAGAGGTGCGCAGCGGCAACATCGACGCCTTCATGCGCCGCCTCCAGAGCTTCTTTGCCGACACGCCCTACGAGTTGGCGCGCGACTTGGAGCTTCACTACCAGAACGTGCTGTTCATTGTCTTCAAACTGCTGAGCTTTTATACGCAGGCGGAGTATCATACATCTTATGGCCGCGTGGATATGGTCGTCAAGACCGACCGTTATATCTATGTGATGGAGTTCAAACTGGAAGGTACTGCCGAGGAAGCTTTGCGGCAAATCAACGAAAAGCAATATGCCCTGCCTTTTGCTGCCGATGGGCGGACACTCTATAAAATAGGTGTGAACTTCAGTAATGCCACGCGTGGCATCGAGAAGTGGGTGGTGGAAGGAGCATAGTCCGTTGTCGTTGGTCACAGTAGGGGCTTATTATCGTACGTCCCCTCCCTCTATATACAGTCTTTCTTCTGAACATCCAACCGCGCCCTCTGGCAGAGACGCAAAAATTTGCGTCTCTATGACGTGGATGTATTCCGTGCAGGCTGCATCCTTATGCGGAGTGTTGTGTCATGGCAGGCTGGTTTCGTCCAGTGCGGTACGGAGTTCCTCCCAATTGTCGCAGAAAGCCTGCATGGAAGGGAAGAGCAGGTTGGCTCCTGCATCCAGCAACACCTGTCCGTCCAGCGGGCCTGTGTTGGCGGCTATGGTGAAGATGCCGGCCGCCACTCCGGCCTGTACTCCGATGGGGGCGTTTTCCACCACCAGGGCTTCGTCGGCTTTAACGCCGGCTTTCTCCAGCCCCATGAGGTAGGGTTCGGGGTTGGGCTTGCCATACTTCACGTCGAAAGCCGTCACCATGTGCCCCTTGTCGAACATGCCGGGGAAGTGGTGGGCGAGGCGGTCCAGGAGCGAGTGCTGGCCGGAGCCGGTCACCAGTATGGGCGTGATGCCTTCCGATTTGATTTTCTGTAAAACTTCCCATGCTCCGGGCATGGGCTCGGGCTGGGGAAATTTGTTGAACTCGGCGCTCTTTTCGGCATAGATGCGTTCAATCAGTTCGGGCGTGGCGTCCTGGCCGTATTGGCGTTGGTAGACAATGTTGATGGTGGCTGCGCCCGTCCTCCCTTCGTGCAGGTAGGCTTCTTCGCGGCTGAGGTCCAGACCGTGGCGTTTCATCACGGTGTGCCAGGCTTCGGAGTGGTAGGGCATGGAGTTGAAGAGTACGCCGTCCATGTCGAACAGTACGGCTTTCAGGTTGATATGGGAGTGTCCGCTGGCTTCCAGGTAGCGGACAATGGATGCTTTGAACATAGGCTACAATGCTTTATTGTGGATAAATCGGGTGCAAAGATACAAAAAAAGGAGCGTGTCCGACCTGTTGTCGTGGCACACTCCTTTATAATTTTATCAATCAGACGTTCCGGTTACAGTCTGGCCCGGATGGCTTTGGATTCTTCCTCATAACCCGGCTTGTTGAGCAGGGCAAACATGTTTTTCTTGTAAGCCTCTACGCCCGGCTGGTTGAACGGGTTGACGCCCAGCAGATAGCCGCTGATGCCGCAGGCCTTCTCAAAGAAGTAGAGCAGGCCGCCGATGCTTTCTTCGTTCAGGGCGGGGATGACGATGCGCATGTTGGGCACGCCGCCGTCCACGTGGGCCAGTTGGGTACCCAGTTCGGCCATCTTGTTCACTTCGTCCACGCGCTTTCCGGCCAGGAAGTTCAGTCCGTCCAGGTTGGCTTCGTCGCTCGGTACTTCCAGCTTGTGGTTGGTGTTCTCTACGGAGATGACGGTTTCGTAGATGGTGCGTTCGCCTTCCTGAATCCATTGTCCCATGGAGTGCAGGTCGGTCGAGAAGTCTACGGCTGCGGGGAAGATGCCTTTGTTTTCCTTGCCTTCCGATTCGCCGTAAAGCTGCTTCCACCATTCGCTGACGTAGTGCAGTTTGGGGTTGAAGTTCACGAGGATTTCAATCTTCTTGCCGTTCTTGTAGAGTTCGTTGCGCGTAGCGGCATAAACGGCAGCAGGGTTCTCGGCGAAAGGTACGTCTGCACCACAGGCTTTTTCCATGGCAACGGCTCCGGCCACCAGCTTCTCGATGTCAAAGCCGGCTACGGCGATGGGGAGCAAGCCCACGGGAGTCAGTACGGAGAAACGTCCGCCCACATTGTCGGGGATGATGAATGATTTGTAGCCTTCCTTGTCGGCCGTTACGCGGGCTGCGCCTTTCTTGGCGTCGGTGATGGCCACGATTACCTTTTGTGCCATTTCCTTGCCGCGCTGGTCTTCACACTGTTTCTTCAGCAGGCGGAATGCCAGGGCTGTCTCGGTGGTTGTACCGGACTTGGAGATATTGATTACACCGAATTTTTTGCCTTTCAGATACTCGGTCAGTTCGTACAGATAGTCTTCGCCGATGTTGTGTCCGGCATAGAGAATGACGGGGCCGTCTTTCTTTTCCTGCAACCAGGCAAAGCTGTTGGACAGGGCTTCGATGACGGCACGTGCACCGAGGTAGCTTCCACCGATGCCGGCTACAACTACGACTTCACAGTTTTCGCGCAGTACTTGTGCGGTGGCTTTCAGGTCGTTCAGGTGTTCCTTAGTGATGGAAGAGGGCAGGTGCAGCCATCCCAAAAAGTCGTTCCCCTTGCCGGTTTCGTTTTCCAGCGCTTCTTGTGCGGCCTTTACTTGGGCTTCGTAGGCGCTGACGTTTTCTTTGGAGATGAATCCAAAAGTCTTTTCAGTGTTTAAGCAAATCATAATATTGAAGTTTTTTTAAGTAACTTCTTCCGGCTTTCATCCGTGTGAAGGACGGTTTGAAGTCGCTTGGGTTAATATTGTTATTATTGTATTGTTCCTGTGGGCTGGATTCTTCCTTCATCTTTGTCCGTTCCGTTTCTGTCATCTGAACGAATCGGTCAGCAGCTTGATTTCTATCATCGGCGAAATGCGCTCGTAGAGAATGTTATAGACAGCATCGACAATGGGCATGTTCACATGGTAGTGCTTGTTGATTTCCTTGATGCACTTGGTGCCATAATAGCCTTCTGCTATCATTTCCATTTCTATTTGGGCGCTTTTCACGGAGTAGCCTTTGCCTATCATCGTTCCGAACGTACGGTTGCGGCTGAAATTGGAGTATCCCGTTACCAGCAGGTCGCCTAAATAAACAGAGTCGGAGACGTTTCTGTTCAACGGATGTACAGTTTGCAGGAAACGGTTCATTTCTTGAATGGCGTTGGACATCAGTACTGCCTGGAAATTGTCGCCGTATTTCAGTCCGCTACAGATTCCCGCAGCAATGGCGTAAACGTTCTTCAGTACGGAACTGTATTCGATGCCAGCTACATCGTTGCTCACTGAAGTCTTGATGTAGCTGCTGGCCAATTTTTGGGCAATGGTGCAGGCCTTTTCCGTGTCGGGGCAGGCGATGGTCAGGTAGGAGAGACGTTCCAGGGCCACTTCTTCGGCGTGGCAGGGGCCTGCCAGCACTGCAATGTTTTCGGGAGGTACGCCGTATTCTTTGGTGAAATATTCTGATACGATGACGTTGTCGTCAGGGACAATGCCTTTGATGGCCGTAATGATGAACTTGTCCTTGATTTTGGTCTTCAGCTTTTTCAGGTGAGATTTAAGATAGGGTGAGGGCGTTACGAAGAACAAAGTGTCCGATTCCTTCACCACGTCGTTGATGTTTGAGTTGAAATTGATACGCTTGGTATCAAACTTGACGCCCGTCAGGTAGGCAGGATTATGACCGAGCCGTTTGAAATCGGCTATGCGGTCATCGCGCCGCATGTACCAATTGATGGTCTCCGTTTGGGCCAGCACCATTTTGGCTATGGCGGTTGCCCAGCTTCCTCCGCCCATAATGGCTATCTTTCCGGGTAGTTTCATGTTTTGAATTGAAAATTGAAAATTGAGAATTAAAAGAAGAAAGAGAGGAGAAGACTTGTCCTGACCTCTCTTTCCCAATTCTTAATTTTCGGTCAGAACTTGTATTAATGGCTTTAATTCTCAACTTTAATTTTCCCGATCCATTCCTGTACTTCGTTGACAGTCGGGTTCGTCAATTCCAATTTGTATTTCTTGTTGATGCCGCAGATGTCCATGTGGAGTTTCTGCGGATTGACTTCCTTCATGTCGCTCACCAGATTGTAGCCGGCTTTTTGGATGACAGGTACCCATGCTTCGGGAATGCCCAGTTCGGTGAACTTGGAAGCGGCATCTTTGGGAGTTACTTTCTCGGGGCGCATCTGCGGGAAGAACTGCACTTCCTGGATGAAGGCGTTACCTGTCATGAGCATGGTGAGGCGGTCGATGCCGATGCCGATGCCCGACGTGGGCGGCATGCCGTATTGCAGGGCTTTGAGGAAGTCCTGGTCGATGAACATGGCTTCGTCGTCTCCCTTCTCGCTCAGGCGGAGCTGGTCTTTGAAGCGTTCCTCCTGGTCGATAGGGTCGTTCAGCTCACTGTATGCGTTGGCCAGTTCCTTGCCGTTCACCATCAGTTCGAAGCGTTCGGTCAGTCCCGGCTTGCTGCGGTGCATCTTGGTGAGCGGGCTCATCTCGACGGGATAGTCGGTGATGAAGGTAGGTTGGATGAAAGTGCCTTCGCAGAATTCGCCGAAGATTTCGTCAATCAGTTTGCCCTTGCCCATGGTATCGTCAATCTCCATCTTCAGTTCGCGGCAAATCTGGCGGATTTCGTCCTCGCTCTTGCCTTCCAGGTCGTAGCCTGTCTTTTCCTTGATGGCTTCCAGGATGGGGAGGCGGCGGTAGGGAGCCTTGAAGCTGATGGTCTTGCCGTCGATTTCCGCTTCGGTAGAGCCGTTCACGGCCATGCAGATGCGTTCCAGCAGCTTTTCGGTAAAGCCCATCATCCAGTTATAATCTTTATATTGTACGTACAGCTCCATACAAGTGAACTCGGGGTTGTGGTTCTTGTCCATGCCTTCGTTGCGGAAGTTCTTTCCGATTTCGTACACTCCCTCAAAACCTCCTACGATGAGGCGCTTCAGGTAGAGTTCGGTGGCGATGCGCAGATAGAGGTCGATGTCCAGCGAGTTGTGGTGGGTGATGAAGGGGCGTGCGCTGGCTCCGCCGGGTATGGATTGCAGAATGGGGGTTTCCACTTCGGTGTAGCCCGCTTCGTCCAGCACGGCACGCATGGTCTTGATAATGGTGGCACGTTTCAGGAAAGTTTCCTTGACGCCGTCGTTTACGATGAGGTCGACATAGCGCTGGCGGTAGCGCAGTTCGGGGTCTTCAAACGAGTCGTATGCCACTCCGTCCTTGTATTTTACAATGGGCAGCGGCTTGATGCTCTTGGCCAGCACGGTCAGCTTTTGGGCATGGATGCTGATTTCGCCCATTTGTGTGCGGAAGACAAATCCTTCGATGCCGATGAAGTCGCCCAAATCGAGCAGTCGTTTGAATACGGTGTTATACATTTCTTTGTCTTCGCCCGGGCAGAGGTCATCACGGGTGATATATACTTGGATACGTCCTTTGGAGTCTTGCAGTTCGATGAAAGATGCTTTTCCCATCACGCGGCGGCTCATCATACGACCGGCAACGGATACGTGGCGCGGCTCGTCTTCGTCCTTGAATTCAGCTTTGATGTCGGTAGAAAAAGCATTGGTTACATACTCTGCTGCGGGATAGGGCTCGATTCCCATCGCGCGAAGCTCATTCATGCTGTTACGGCGAATGATTTCCTGTTCACTTAGTTCTAATACGTTCATTTCGATATATTTCACTCAATTTGGGTACAAAAATACGAAACATTTTTCAGATAACGTCACTTTTAGGAACGAAATACGTCCTTGCAGTGCTCCAAAGCCGTTATTTCTTGATTGGCATCTTTAAAAACTTCAACGAAAAACGTATCTTTGCGCCCCGACAAAAGCTAAATCTGGAGATAAAAATATGACAGAACAAAAGACACCTTCCGCATTGGGTTCGGAGAATATAGGCAAACTCTTGATGCAGTATGCCGTACCTGCAATTATAGCAATGACGGCTTCTTCTTTGTACAACATGGTAGACAGTATTTTCATCGGACACGGCGTGGGCACGATGGCCATCTCGGGCCTGGCACTGACCTTCCCGCTGATGAACCTGGCCGCGGCTTTCGGCTCGCTGGTGGGCGTAGGCGCTTCCACGCTGATTTCGGTGAAGCTGGGGCAGAAGGATTATGACACGGCCCAGCGGGTGCTGGGAAATGTGTTTGTGCTCAACATCCTGCTGGGTGTGGCGTTCACCGTGGTGGTGATGGCTTTTCTCGACCCGATACTTTACTTTTTCGGCGGAAGTGACGAGACGGTGGGATATGCGCGCGACTACATGGAGATTATCCTGCTGGGCAACGCCATCACGCACCTCTATCTGGGCTTGAATGCCGTGCTGCGCTCGGCAGGCCATCCCCAGCAGGCTATGTATGCCACGGTGGCCACGGTGATTATCAATACCATCCTCGACCCTGTGTTCATCTACGGCTTCGGCTGGGGCATCCGCGGGGCGGCCATCGCCACCATTGTGGCACAGGTCATTGCGCTGGCCTGGCAGTTGAAGCTGTTCAGCAACAAGAATGAACTGCTCCATTTCCACAACGGCATCTTCCGCCTGAAGCGCAAGATTGTGTTCGACTCGCTGGCCATCGGCATGTCTCCCTTCCTGATGAACGTGGCGGCCTGCTTCATTGTCATTCTCATTAACCAGGGACTGAAAAAATACGGAGGAGACTTGGCCATCGGTGCGTATGGCATCGTGAACCGTCTGGTGTTCATTGTAGTGATGATTGTCATGGGGCTAAACCAGGGAATGCAGCCCATTGCGGGTTACAACTTCGGTGCCCGGCTATACGGCCGTGTGACAAAGGTGCTGAAGTTGACCATCTGTTATGCTACGGTCGTTACTACTTTCGGCTTTTTGGTGGGGATGCTGGTGCCTCGGCTCGTGGTCAGCATCTTTACATCGGATGAGGAGCTGATCAATCTGTCTGCACAGGGATTGCGCATCGTGGTGCTGTTCTTCCCCATTATTGGTTTTCAGATGGTGACATCTAACTTCTTCCAAAGCATCGGTATGGCAGGCAAGGCTATCTTTCTCTCTCTGACCCGACAGGTGCTGATTCTGCTTCCTTGTCTGCTCATCCTGCCTCACTTCTGGGGAGCCGCAGGTGTATGGTACAGTATGCCGGTTTCCGACCTGCTGGCCAGCCTGATAGCTTTGTTTATGCTGTTGGGGCAGTTCCGTCAGTTTAAGGCTGCTTCGCGCAGTGCTTCGGCCGGTTGACATCGGCCGGTCGGGCATCTTTTCTCTGGTAAGGCTTGCCCTTGTCGAGGTGGAGTGGTGTTTTCTGTTTCTTGGCGGTTATGGTTTTGGAATGTCGCATCCTGATGAGAAAGGAAACGTTGGAGAGAAAAATGTGATTTTTCTGTCCGAACAGACTTATTTATTGATTGAGAATAATTATATTTGCTATCCACAATCAGATTATGAAATACTTATGGATGAAAAATTTGTAGTGAACATCGGGCGTCAGTTAGGCAGCGGAGGCCGTGAAGTCGGTGAAAGGCTGGCTTCGCGATTGGGCATTGATTTTTATGATAAAGAACTGATACAGTTGGCTTCCGAAGATAGCGGCCTTTGTCGGGAGTTTTTCGAGAAAGCGGACGAGAAGGCCTCGAAAGGAATTATGGGAGGCCTGTTCGGTATGCGTTTTCAGTTTGTCAGCGAGAGTGCCATACCGATAACAAACTGTCTCAGCAACGATGCGCTGTTCAAGGTGCAGAGCGATGTGATACGGAGGCTGGCGGCAGAGAAATCCTGTGTCTTTGTGGGACGGTGTGCCGACTATATTCTTCGTGACCATCCCCGTTGTGTCAATGTCTTTATTTCGGCTTCGCGCGAAGAACGCATTGCCCGTCTGCGCCGTCTTCATTCCATTTCGGAAGAGCGGGCGGAGGAAATGATGGAAAAGGCTGACAAAAAGCGCTCGGAGTATTATAATTATTACAGCAACAAAACGTGGGGAATGGCTTCTACCTATCACCTTTGTGTAGATTCTTCGGCTTTGGGAATAGAGAAGACCATTGATTTTGTCGAGGAGTTTGTGAAGCTGAAAATTCAATAATCTGTTAAAGTTTTCGAGTGGTAAGATTTTGTAAACCAGTGAATTGGTTTGGTATATAAGGCTCAGATACACAAGTTTTCTAGGATTTTTTTATCAGTTATTCTATCAAACTTTACCTTCTGAAGTCCACCTTCAAGTGGACGAGTGTCTTCTTTTCTGCTTTATTACTAACTCAAGTTACTATGTCGTTGGGAAAAGAAAATGTCCCGGTATGAAAGTTGACAGGACTTCATACCGGGACATTTCCTTTTTATGTGACTTGGGTAAGTGCGTGGGCTGCTGCTACATCATGGTCAATAGTATCATCTGTCCTGCCAGAATGCGGAGGAACATGGTCAGCGGGTAGACGGTCGAGTACCCAACGGATGGGGCATCGTTTCCGGATACCTGGTTGGAATAAGCCAATGCGGGTGGATCCGTGTTGCTGCCTGCAATAAGACCCATTAGTGTGAAATAGTTGACTTTACAGTACAGACGGGCTATAATTCCGATAATGATTAATGGAATGACGGTTATTAGAAAACCGTAGCCTACATAATATAGACCGTCTCCGTTTACTACCGTTTGCACAAAGTGCTCGCCGGCCTCAATGCCTACACTGGCCAAGAACAGTACAATACCTATCTCTCGCAGCATCAGATTGGCACTCATAGTGGTGTAGGTCACCAGTTTCAGCTTGTGTCCGAAACGTCCGATGAGGATGGCCACTACCAGTGGACCGCCTGCCAGACCTAGTTTTACAGGGGTTGGCATGCCGGGAAATGCAAAGGGAAGACTTCCTAAAAGAATACCAAGGAAAATGCCTACAAAGATGGTGACAATGTTAGGTGTGTCAAGGCGTTTCAATTCGTTGCCCAGCACGCTTGCCACACGCTCTACGGCATCCTGTTGTCCTACTACCATTACCCGGTCTCCCACTTGAAGCACCAGATTGGGGTCGGCAAACAAATCCATGCCTGAACGGTTGACGCGAGTCACGTTTACGCCGTACATGCTGCGGAAGTGCATGCTTCCTAACTTCCTACCGTTGATTTCAGATTTGGTTACCAGGATGCGGCGTGACACCATCGGCATGTCTTGTTTCTCCCAGTCTACCTTAATTTCGCGTCCAATGAAAGCGGTAACGGCCGCAGCGTCTTCTTCAGAGCAGACAATAAACAATTGGTCGCCGATGCGAAACTCGGTATCCTGATTGGGAATGCTGACATGGCCTTCGTGGCGGATGCGTGAACATACGAACGGACGTCCCAGGAAGTCTTTCACCTGAAGCAGCTTCTTGCCGTCGATAGATTCGTTTCTGACCTCCAGATGCAGCATGTGCGGCTGGTGTTTCATGTCGGCTTCCTGGCTTTGCAGTTCTTTTTCTTCCTTGGAAAGGTTGATGCGGAACAGGTAACGGATGAGGATGATGGATCCGATGATGCCTACAACGCCCAGCGGATAGGCACATGCATATCCCAAGGCTATCGGGTCGCCGGTGTAGTGCAGCTGGTTCAGAGCTTCTTGTGCGGCACCCAGACCGGGGGTGTTGGTCACGGCGCCATAAAGGATACCAATCATCATTGGCAGTTCAACTTGTCCGTTGGCTATGAAGTAAATGCTGAGGGCTACCACAATGTTGAGTATTACAATGCCTACGGCAAGCATATTCAACGTCATACCTCCTTTCTTGAACGAGGAAAAGAACGAAGGACCTACTTGAAGTCCGATGCAGAAAACAAATAAAATCAGTCCGAATTCACGGATGAAGTGAAGAATTTGTAGGTCACCTGTAAAACCGAAGTGTCCCATCAGAATGCCGGTGAAGAGTACAAATGTGACTCCCAATGACACTCCGAAAATCTTGATTTTCCCTAATAAGACTCCCACAGAGATGACGAATGCGTATAGGCAAACGATGTGGGCGACTGATGAGGGATCCCAAAGCAAACTTTCTAACCAGTCCATAGTTATTTTAATAATATTTCCAATTTAAAGATTTTTCCTGCAAAATTACTTAATAGAAAGGAGTTGGCAAAGCCTTTTTTGCTGTTTTTTAAGAAAAACGATAGGATGTATGGTGATTTTGGTAAAATGGATCACAGACGGTAAGAATTGTATCTATTCCTCTTTTAACTGCTTCTTGGGCAGCTGTGTGCGAAGTGCAAATGCGCTCTTTCCCTTGACCGTTATATTGATATAGATTCATCGATGGAACATTTGGATACTTCCTTAACCTCCGTTCTTAATTCTTTGTTTGCATAGTGTGCATTCCCTGTAATTCCTGTGTCCCGACCTGTGGCGTGTGCGGTTCGTTCTCGGAAGAACTGTGTGAGTGGGGTCGTATTCATATTCTCTTGTGCTTCATTAGAAAAAAATCTTAAAACTTCACACACCGTTTGAGGTTATTCAGTATATTTGCAAGTCTATTTACGACACAATGATGAATAGCACTTATCTATTAATTTAATAAACTATGGCAGACAGTAAAGAAAAACTCTTCTCGGACTTTTCTCCCGTTTCCACCGAACAGTGGATGGAGAAAGTGACAGCCGACCTGAAAGGCGCTGATTTTGAGAAGAAACTCGTTTGGAGAACAAACGAAGGATTCAAGGTGAAACCTTTCTACCGGATGGAAGACCTCAAGGGATTGAAGACAACCGACGCACTTCCCGGCGAATTCCCTTATTTGAGAGGTACGAAGAAAGACAACAACGAATGGCTGGTTCGTCAGGAAATTAAAGTGGAGGATGTGAAGGAGGCCAATGCAAAGGCGCTGGATATCCTGAACAAGGGCGTTGACTCGCTCGCTTTCCGCGTGAAGGCCAAAGAATTGGATGCAGCCTATATTGAGGCATTGCTGGAAGGCATCTGCGCCGAATGTGTGGAACTGAACTTCTACACTTGTCAGGGACATGTCGTAGAGCTGGCCAATCTGCTGGTGGAATATTTCCAGAAAAAGGAATATGACCTGAGCAAGCTTCAGGGTTCTATCAACTATGACTATTTCGACAAAATGCTGGCCAAAGGCAAGGACAAGGGTAATATGGTAGAGACCGCCAAGGCTCTGATTGCCGCAACGGCTGCACTGCCCGGCTATCAGGTCATCAACGTCAATGCACTGACGCTGAACAATGCCGGCGCATACATCTATCAGGAGTTGGGCTATGCACTGGCTTGGGGTAATGAATACCTGAACCTGCTGACCGAGGCAGGTGTTCCTGCCGCTACGGTAGCCAAGAAGATGAAGTTCAACTTCGGTATCAGCTCCAACTACTTCCTCGAAATTGCCAAGTTCCGTGCCGGACGTATGCTGTGGGCCGACATTGTGAATACTTATCTGAACGAGGACGACTGCAAGTGTGCTGCCAAGATGAAGGTTCATGCTGAAACTTCTTCTTTCAACCTCACCGTATTTGACTCATACGTAAATCTGCTCCGCACGCAGACCGAGGCCATGAGTGCCGCTTTGGCCGGTGTGGATTCCATGACGGTGGTTCCCTTTGACAAGGCATACGAAACGCCGAATGACTTCTCTGAGCGTATGGCCCGCAACCAGCAGTTGCTGCTGAAGGAAGAGTCTCACTTCGATAAGGTGATTGACCCCGCTGCAGGTTCTTATTATATTGAAAATCTTACTGTTTCTATTGCCAAGCAGGCTTGGGATCTGTTCCTCGCCGTAGAAGAGGAAGGCGGCTTCCTGGCAGCTGTGAAGGCCGGCAAGGTGCAAGAGGCTGTCAATGCCAGCAACAAGGCCCGTCACGAGGCTGTGGCCAAACGTAAGGAAATCCTGCTGGGCACCAACCAGTATCCTAACTTTACGGAACTGGCCGGTGACAAGCGTCCGTTGGAGGCTGTCTGCTGCTGTGGTGGTCACGATACCTGCGAGAAGGATGTGCCTTCGCTGAACTTTGACCGTGCTGCCAGCGAATTCGAGGCTCTGCGTCTGCAGACCGAGACTTCCGGCAAGCGTCCGAAAGCATTTATGTTGACTATCGGTAACCTGGCCATGCGTCAGGCCCGTGCACAGTTCTCCTGCAACTTCCTGGCTTGTGCCGGATACGAAGTGGTGGACAATCTGGGCTTCGCTACCGTAGAAGAAGGCGTTGAGGCCGCTATGGCCGCTAAAGCCGACATCGTTGTGCTCTGTTCGAGCGACGATGAATATGCCGAATATGCAGTTCCTGCCTTCAAGGCATTGAATGGCCGCGCCATGTTCATCGTGGCCGGAGCTCCTGCCTGCATGGACGAGCTGAAGGCTGCCGGTATCGAGAATTTCATCCATGTTCGTGTCAACGTGCTGGAAACACTGAAAGAATACAATGCTAAACTTTTGAAGTAAGATGAGAAAAGATTTTAAGAACTTAGATATATATGCCAATTTCAAGCCTGCCAACGGCGCTGAATGGCAGAAGGCTAACGGCATCCAGGCTGACTGGAAAACGCCGGAACACATCAATGTGAAGCCTGTTTATACCAAAGAGGATCTCGAGGGTATGGAACACCTCGATTTCGCTGCCGGTATTCCCCCTTATCTGCGTGGTCCGTATTCTGTGATGTACACTTTGCGTCCCTGGACCATCCGTCAGTATGCCGGATTCTCTACAGCTGAAGAGTCCAATGCTTTCTATCGCCGTAACCTGGCCAGTGGCCAGAAGGGTTTGTCGGTAGCTTTCGACTTGGCTACTCACCGCGGTTACGACCCTGACCACGAACGTGTTGTGGGCGACGTCGGTAAGGCCGGTGTGTCCATCTGTTCGTTGGAGAACATGAAGGTCCTGTTCGACGGCATTCCTTTGAACAAGATGTCCGTGTCCATGACCATGAACGGTGCCGTTTTGCCCATCATGGCATTCTATATCAATGCCGGACTGGAACAGGGTGCCAAGCTGGAGGAAATGGCCGGTACTATCCAGAACGATATCCTGAAGGAATTCATGGTGCGCAACACCTATATCTATCCGCCTGCATTCTCCATGAAGATTATTTCCGACATCTTCGAATACACTTCTCAGAAGATGCCTAAGTTCAACTCTATCTCCATCTCCGGTTACCACATGCAGGAGGCCGGTGCCACGGCAGACATTGAGTTGGCTTATACGTTGGCCGACGGTTTGGAATACCTCCGTGCCGGTGTGGCTGCGGGCATTGACATCGATGCTTTCGCACCGCGTTTGTCCTTCTTCTGGGCCATCGGTACCAACCACTTCATGGAAATTGCCAAGATGCGTGCAGCACGTATGTTGTGGGCAAAGATTGTGAAGCAGTTCAATCCGAAGAACCCGAAGTCGTTGGCACTGCGTACCCACTCGCAGACTTCCGGCTGGTCACTGACCGAGCAAGACCCGTTCAACAACGTGGGCCGTACTTGTATCGAGGCCATGGCTGCCGCACTGGGTCACACTCAGTCGCTCCACACCAATGCTCTTGATGAAGCTATCGCCCTGCCGACTGACTTCTCAGCCCGTATTGCCCGCAACACACAGATTTACATCCAGGAAGAGACTTACATCTGCAAGAACGTTGACCCGTGGGGCGGTTCTTACTATGTAGAATCTCTGACCAACGAGATTGCCCACAAGGCTTGGGAGCACATTCAGGAAATCGAGAAGCTGGGCGGTATGGCCAAGGCTATCGAAACAGGTATTCCCAAGATGCGTATCGAAGAGGCTGCCGCTCGTACGCAGGCTCGCATCGACAGCGGTTCGCAGACCATTGTCGGCGTGAACAAGTACCGTCTGGAGAAAGAAGCCCCGATTGACATCCTTGAGATTGACAATACTGCCGTTCGTCAGGAGCAGATTGAGAACCTGAAGCGTCTGAAGGAAGGACGTAACCAGGCAGAGGTAGACAAGGCTCTGGATGCTATTACCGAATGTGTGAAGACCGGTAAGGGCAACTTGCTGGAGCTGGCCGTTGAGGCTGCCCGTGTTCGTGCCACTTTGGGTGAAATCTCCTATGCGTGCGAAAAGATTGTAGGTCGTTATAAAGCAGTAATCAGAACTATTTCAGGCGTGTATTCATCAGAAAGCAAGAACGATGCAGACTTTGCTCGTGCATGTGAACTGTGCGAGAAGTTTGCCAAGAAGGAAGGCCGCCAGCCGCGTATCATGGTGGCCAAGATGGGCCAGGACGGTCACGACCGTGGTGCCAAGGTAGTAGCAACGGGTTATGCCGACTGTGGTTTCGATGTGGATATGGGACCGCTGTTCCAGACTCCGGCCGAAGCTGCCCGCGAAGCTGTTGAGAACGACGTTCATGTAGTGGGCGTTTCTTCACTGGCTGCCGGTCACAAGACATTGATTCCGCAGATTATCGAAGAACTGAAGAAACTGGGCCGCGAAGACATCGTTGTGATTGCCGGTGGTGTTATCCCCGCACAGGACTACGACTTCCTCTACAAGGCCGGTGTAGCCGCCATCTTCGGTCCCGGTACTCCGGTTGCCAAGGCAGCCTGCCAGATTCTGGAAATCTTGTTGGACGAATAATCCGCCCGACTGAAGGATAAATTGAAAAGCCCGGGTCTCCTTTCATGAGGAAGACTCGGGCTTTCTTGTTGTGGGGGAAATGACGTCGGAACTCATTCTTTTTTAGCCGTTCCATCCGTCAACCGTATTGTCAGTATGGTGAGGTCGTCGCTTTGGGGAGCTTTGCCGACAAAAGCATTGATTTCCCGATGGATTGCGAGGGTGAACGTTTGCGCATCTTTTCCAATGTGTGTCTGAATCGCTTTGATAAGCCGTTCTTCGCCATAGAGTTCGGTAGCCTGGTTTTCGGCTTCGGTTGCACCGTCGGTATATAAGAATAAGGTGCTGCCTTTGCGAAGTGTCAGCTTCTGTCCTGTATATTCAAATCCCGGTATCAGTCCGACAGGAATGTTGGGCAGGGGCTTCATATAATGGGGCGTGTCGTTTCCATCGCTGATGACGGGCGGATTGTGTCCGGCGTTGCAGTAAGACAGTTCGCCGGTCTTGAGGTCAATGATGCCCGTGAAGAGGGTAACAAACATGTTGGCTTCGTTGTTCTCGGCCATGGTTTCATTGAGTGCACGTACAATTTCCGCCGGGTTGTCCTGTTTCATGGCAATCATGCGGTACAGGCTGCGGGTGATGGCCATGAACAGCGAGGCGGGCACCCCTTTGCCCGAAACGTCACCAATGATAAAATGCAGTTCCTCATTCTGGATGAAGAAGTCGTACAGGTCTCCGCCCACTTCCTTGGCCGGTGTGAGTTGCGCGTAGAGGTCCACGTCTTTTCTTTCGGGGAAAGGCGGGAAAGTCTTGGGCACCATGCCCATCTGTATATTGCTGGCAATGCGCAGTTCGCTTTCAATCCTTTCCTTTTGGGAAGTGGTCTCGGTCAGTTCGCGGATGTACTGTGCCAGCGACTGTTGCATGTATTTGAATGATTGGTACAGCGTCTGCATCTCGTCGTGCGTGCGGATGCGGGGCAGCGGTGCGTCCAGCCGTCCGTGGGCTATCTCCACTACTGCGTCGGAGAAACGTTTCAGGGGGGTGCTGACCCGCTTGATGACCAGGATGCAAATCAGCAGGATGAGCAGCAGTCCGGCCGCAAATACGCCGATGAGGGCTGGTTGCAGTTCATCGAGTGCGGCAAAGATGTCGCGGTGCGGGCATACGATTCCCATTGACCACTGTGTGCGGGGCAGGGGGCCGTAGACCACGTAGGAGAGGGTATCGTCGTTTTGTAGGGTGGCCAGTCCGTGACATCCCTCTATCATGGCCTTGCCTATCTGGCGGACGGTGGTGTCTCTCATGCCGACTGTGGCCGTAAAGACCGTCTCACACAGAATGCGTTCAGGGTTGGGATGGACAATGTAGGCACCGCCGCGTCCTATCAGAATGTTGTAGGAACTGGCAAACGGTTGGATGCCGAGCACCTCTGCCGTGAGTTCCTTCAGGGAGATGTCGGCGGTGAAGATGCCTATGAAGCGGTGGTCGGCATCGTAGATGGGCTTGGAGAAGGTGCTCATGGTCATCCGGCCTCCTCCCTTGTCAAAATAAGGTTCGCTCCAATAGCTCCGGTCCAGCAGTTTGGGTATCTGGTACCAGTCCATGTAGTGATAGTCGTATGCCTCCTGTCCCAGTTGGATGGTGCGGATGGAGTCGTTGCTGCGGTAGGAGTAGGGTGAGAAGTAATGTCCGTACTGCGGATAGTAGTCGGGCTCGAACGCAATGGCACATCCGGCAATGCCGGGATTGTTTTCCAGCACCTTGCGTGTGATGGCATACAGCTGTTCCGGGTGCTCCAGATTCTCCCTCACCAGCCATTCCGTGTTGTCGAGGGCCGTTTCCACCTGTTGCAGGATGTTGTCCATGCGGTTGATGGTTCCTTCCAGTACGCTTTCGGCCCTCGATACTGCCTCTTCCTTCAGCGTGTGGTACGAATGGTAGTAGATGACGGCAAACGTAAAGCTGAAAACCAGGGCGGCCGTCAGTACGATATACAGGCTGAGCCGTGTGGAGAACGAGTTGAAACGGAATAATACTTTATTCATGGCCTTCTGTCAATAGTTGGTAACTTACCGGTTTTTCCAGTATGCCGCCTTCCAGAAGCACCCGGTTGGCCTGGTCTACCGATTCGGGCTTCAGCCTGAAGGTCATCCGTCCGTCCGTGGGGTCATGGAGCAGGCGGAGGGTCTCTTCGAGCAGGTATTTCTGTAAGACGATGTTGGTGCCTGTTTCCTGCATACGGATGTAGCGCACGGCAATGTCGAGCGCCTCTTCCGGATGGGCGGCTGCCCATTCCCAGCCTTTGCGGGAGGCTTCGGCAAATTTGGTTGCCATCTCGCGGTGTTTGCGATAGAATTCGCGGGTGACATAGACACCGTCTTCGGGGATGTCATAGCCTATGCGGCTGAAGCGGATCACCTTTTCCTCGTTCAGTTCCACCCCCGAGAACAGCAGCTGGTAATATTCGTTGTAGCTGGTGGCCAGTGTGCCGTCAATGGCTCCCGATATGAACAGGTTGATGTTCTGGATGAAGGGAATCCATTCAATCTGTAGCGAGAGGATGTGGTCTGCGGCCTGAGCCGTTACGGCAAAGTTCGTCTTCCAGCAACCGATGCGTTTGCCGCGCAGGTCACGGATGTCCTTGACGGGCTGGCGTGAAACGAGCAGCAGGGACGATTGTTGCGAGGTCTGCAGGATGTTGACCAGCGGAGCGCCTTTCCCCATTTCGCACAGAGCTTGTGCCAGCTGCATGGTGATAATCTGGCTCTCGCCGCTTTTCAGGTACTCGATGGCAGGCTTGGAGGTTGAGGGTTGCTTGATTTCAACCTCCAGCCCGGCATCGGCATAGTAACCTTTTTCTTGTGCCACGTAGTAGCCTGCAAACTGGCATTGCGAAGTCCACTGGGGAGTGAAGACAATCTTTCTCCGTTCCTCAGGTTCTTCTCCATGCAGGGTGGCGGCACAGGCAAGCAGTGCGGTCAGTATGAGCAGAAGTTGCCTCATTGGTCATTCTCCACCGTGAAGAATGCGCTCATTCCCGTAATCTTGAAGATTTCCAGGATGGGGGCGGCAACGTGGTGGAAGATGAGTCTTCCGCCGTTCTTCATCACCTTTTTCTGAAGGCCCAGGAACAGCCGCAGTCCGGAACTGCTGATGTACTCCAGCTCCTTGCACTCCAGGTGGATGGTTTCGTGGGTGGCTTCGTCCAGTTCGAAGAATTTGTTTTCACACTTCAGTGCGGCAGCCGTGTCCAGGCGTCCTTTAAGGGTCACCAGGGTGGCATTGCCGTTGCGTTCGGTAGATATTTCCAGCATAATGATATGTTTTTTATTGCCCGATGAAGCATGTCTTTATCAGTAGGCATCGGTCAGTGGGGAACATTTGCAGCTGCGTGCCGCTTGTCCGCTGCGTCCTAGGGTGGATTCCGACATGTTCATCTGGCAGGTTTATGGTTGAATGATTGTTCTCAGTCTTTGGGGTGCGGCATCTCCTTGCAGACAAAGTGCAGGGACAGCACGTTGCGCCCGCTCTCGCGGCGGTAGGTCACCTCGTCCGCCAGGCTCCGTATCAGGTGAATGCCCAGTCCGCCGATTTCTCTTTCCTCTGCGTTCAGGGTGGTGTCCGCTTCGGGGGCTTCCAGCGGATTGAAGGCACGTCCTCCGTCGCTCACCGTCAAGGTGAACACGTTGTCCTTCCGCTCGGCCTCCAGGCAGATTTCATGCTCTTCCCGGTCGTCGAAGGCGTATTGCATCACGTTCACCACGGCCTCTTCGATGGCCAGGTTTATGCGCATTTCCCAGTCGGCCGGCAGTTCAAAACGGTCGATGCACGTCCGGATGAAAGGCTGCAGCCTGGCTGTCTCCTCCGTCTGGTTTTTCAGTTTGCACGTCATCATCATTCTATCATCAGAGAGGGAACAGAATGGGGGTGATGAACAGACTGGCGGCCAGGATAATCAGATTCATGAAGAAACCTACCCGCATGAAGTCGGAGAACCGGTAGCCGCCGGGACCGTAGACCAGCATGTGCGTGGGCGACCCGATGGGTGTGGCAAAGCTGGACGACACGGCTATCATCAGTGCCACGCAGAAGGTCAGCGGGTTGGCATTGAGCGTGGTGGCTATGTTATAGGTAATGGGGAAGAAGATGGCTGCCGTGGCCGTGTTGCTGGTAAACTCCGTGATGAACGTACCCAGCAGGCAGATGCAGGCCATTGCATACATGGGGTCGGTGCCGCAGACGGACAGGATGCTTTCTGCCAGTCGGTTGGCAATGCCTGTGTACTCAATGGCGCTTCCCAGACTGATGGAGCCTGCAAACACCATCAGCAGTCCCCAGTCGATGCTGCGGCGAGCCTGGTCGATGGAGCAGCAGCGGCAGATAATCATGGCAAAGGCTGCCAGGAAGCTGGCCTGTAACAGCGGTATGATGTCCAGCGACGACAGCAGAATCATGGCCAGCAGGATGAGCGAGGAAACCAGCGTCTTCTTGCCGCTCTTCACCAGCAGGTCGGTCTCGAAGAACTGGAGGGCCGACGTGGACGAACTTTCTTCTGGATTGAAGTGCTGGGGACACTCCAGCAGCAGGGTATCTCCCTTCTCCAGGACAATTTCTCTGGGCGAGCCGTTGATGCGTTCGCCTTCGCGGGCCACGGCCACCAGCACCACGTTGTTGCGCTCCTCAAAGTCAGAGTCGGCCATCCGTGTACCCACCAGCGGGCTGCTGAACTTCACGTGGGCCATTCGCAGCTTGCGGTTGCTGTCTATCTCGTCCAGTGAGAACACATGATGGGTGGCGTTCACCAGTTGGTGCGAGTTGCGCAGCTTCAGTATCTCGTCCACCTTTCCGGCAAAAATCAGCCGGTCGCCTCCCATGATGAATTCGTCTTCATCCACGGGCGAAATGATTTCCTTGTCAAAGCGGATGATTTCAATCAGGTGTCCGCCTTCCACCGTGTCCAGTCCGGCTTCCTTCACCGTCTTTCCGATGCACTCGGCCGACGAGGGAACCAGCAGTTCCACCGTATAGTCATTGGTCTCCTCCAGGGCGTCTTCGGGCGACTTGCGCACCGGCAGCAGCTTCTGCATGGCCAGCATGGACAGCACGCCCACCGCCAGACAGAAGAGTCCTGCAAGGGTAGGGGTGAAGATGCTCAGCTGCACGCCGGTCTGCTCCGTGTAGAAACCCGAAATCAGCAGGTTGGGCGGTGTACCGATAAGCGTACAGATGCCTCCCATTCCCGAAGCGTAGCTCAGGGGTATCAGCAGTTTGGAAGGGGCGATGTTCAGTTTCTTGGACCAGATTTTCACCACTTTGATGAAGATGGCCACTACCGTCGTGTTGCTCAGGAAAGAGCTCAGCGCAGCCACAGGAAGCATCAGGCGCAGGATGGCCATTTTGAGTGACTTGGGTGTTCCGAGTGCGTACTTGACAATCCATTGCATGGTGCCCGTATGCACCAGACCCGCAATGACCACAAACAAGGCTCCCACCAGCACGACCGACGACGACGAGAAGCCTGCCAGCACTTGGTTGACGGGCAGCGTGCCGGTGACCAGCAATACGGTCATGGCGCCCAAAAAGACAAAGTCGGCAGGCAGTTTGGTGCAGAGCATCAGAGTAAAAACCAACAGCACGGTTGCGATGACTATCCATGCGTTCAGTGTAAATCCTAGGAAGATAATACTTTCCATAATAAATTGAAATAAATATATGAGTAGTTAATGCCGGGCATGTGCTGGTGTTGTGGCAGCAATTTCCCGATTCGGTATTCTCTTTCGCTACAAATCTGCTGCAAAAGTATAGAAAAATGTTTTTCTGCCAATCGTTTGGGCTTTAAAAAAAATCGAAAGGCTGGGGTGGGGCATTTGGCAAAGCCATGTGGGGTACGTCAATAGCGATAATCTGTTTTTCTACCCTGCAGTCCGTATATAAAGACAGGTAGAGCTCATTCTTGGATATGTGTGCACTTTCGGAACATATTGTACGCTGTCTGAATATCATTGTCAAGCTTCCTGATTGTTTGCGATTGCTGTGTGAGACTCCTCTTCTGAGCGAAAGAAATTGGAAATAAATAAATTCTAAGAAAATTTGGTTCCTGATTCAAAAAACTCTGTATATTTGCTGCCGGAATTAGTAATCGTCCCGACAGCTCTGTCGGACGGTGCAAGGGAATCCGGTGCAAGACCGGAGCTGTAC
>NZ_CASFWU010000045.1 GCF_949298305.1 uncultured Bacteroides sp.
AAACATAAGGGGGCTATGTTTCAAACATAAGACCCTTGGGTTTCAAACTCTCCCTATGCAGTTCTAAATCGCTCAAGAAATCTCTTATTGAAGGAGATAGGTAAATGCGGTATTTTTTTTACACATTTCGATATCCATCCGCCAAAGCATATTTCTTGAGAGTATGTCAAATGAAAGGGGCTTCTTTCTTCAGGCTTCGCCGGCAACTCCCTTCAACTCCTGCAAGTTTGGCTTCGCCGATTTTCGGTTCGCATTTGTGAGGCTTGTTTACTTCCTCCAACTTTTCTCCAAATCCTGCACGATGGTCATATCCATGATATTGGTGTAGACTTGGGTGGTACGCACGTTTTTATGCCCCAAAAGTTTTTGCACAGTTGTGATACTCACACCATTGAAAATCAGCAGGGTGGCATTTGTATGACGGGCCGTGTGGAAGGTAATCCTTTTCTCCAGTCCTGCCAGGCGTGCAATTACGGCCAGTCTTTTGTTCACGTTGGAATTGTCTCCAATGGCAAAGAAACTGTCCAGGTCCGCTTCATATTTTTCCAGGATTGCGATTGCCTTTCCCGAAAAAAGCAGGTATATCGGAAGACGCACCTCTACCCGGGTCTTGACAGAACGATATGTTATCCACGTCATTCCGTTGACCTTCATTACATTATGGGAGCTCAAAGTGATAAAGTCAGAGTATCTCATGCCTGCATAGCAACAGAACAGAAAAGCATCCAGCGTTTTCCGGAATCGGACGTTTCCATCCGTCAGTTCCAGACCCTCCAGCGCCTCCAATTCATCGGGCGACAGAAAAGTGTGCCTGCTTTCCACTCCCCTGATTCTGTATTTCCTGAACGCATACTGCCTGACATCCATATATCCTTTATTGATTGCTACATTGACATAGCGTTTCAAGTGCCTCAGATGTTTGGCTATCGTGTTGGGATGGTAATTCTTCGACTTCAGGAAGCTCTCAAACGAAGATACGAAGCCGAATGTAATATCGGCAAAAGTAGCGTTCTTATCGAAACTCTCCAGCAGGCCGAGAGTCGAAAGATGATTGCGCCGTGTACTCTCTTTCAGGACAGCTCTCCTCACCTCTTCCCTGAAAAAGTGTGAGAACGAATGTACATCCGCATTGTTTTTCACAACCGACCTCAGCAGTTCCAGCGAAATGTTTCTACCCTGCTGCCACAGTTCCAGTTCCGTCCTCTCGATACGCGCCGCCATGTCATGGATATAGCGGTTCAGAGCCTCGGCATTGGGATGCCTTTTCACGACCAGTCGCCTGGCATCCCACTGTTCCGGCCTCAGATATACGTTGGTCGAGAAATACATCCGTTTCCGGTTCAAGTAGGCCTCTACCTGTACCAGCGCAGTACCGTTCTTGTTGAGGCGTTTTTTTCGGTTATATACCAAATTGTAAACTATTTTAGTCATTTCAATCGTTTTTTGATTGGTTGCGAGAAGGGTCATACAGACACACCTTCGCAAAATAGAAAAATATAAAAAGTATTTATAAAATCGGTGATCTACCGACAATGTATTGGCTGCGAAGCATAAAACCGCGAGGCAAAAGAAGGACAGGACAATTCATTAGCCACAAAGGTTTTCCTGCCTAACATTTAACAATTTTATCCTAAAAGATATTTTTCCGGCAGGGTAATCCTTAAAATCAGAAAAACAAAATGAAGCCACTTGAAACGAAAACAAGGGTGCTCTTTCTTAAATTATATGCTGTTAAGCATAAATAATAGGTATAGAATGTCATTTTGGTAGATTTTCAAGCTTTTTTAGGCGTTAAGGTTGCTCATTTCATATTTCTTAATATCTTTGCATTTTGTTAGAGTAAAGAAACAATTAATGTAAAGTTAAACTTTAAGAGAGAATTTATGAAAAGAAAATTAATGCTGTTATTGGCCTGCCTTTTTGTGGGTATAGGCTTAGTAACTGCCCAGACTCAGAAAGTCACAGGTGTCGTGATTTCGGAAGAAGACGGGCAGCCAGTTATTGGAGCGTCTGTATTGGTAAAAGGTACACAATTGGGTACTATTACTGACGTAGACGGTAAATTCGAATTGCCTAACGTACCAAGTTCCGCGAAAACTCTGGTGGTTTCGTACATTGGTATGCAGACACAAGAGGTGGAGATTCAGCCGAACGTCCGGGTGGTGATGAGGTCTAACGCAGAGGTTCTTGATGAGGTGATGGTAGTGGCGTATGGTACGGCCAAGAAGTCTTCGTTTACCGGTTCTGCTTCTACAATAAAGTCTGAAAAAATTGCGGAACGACCTGTCGCTAATGTGACAAGGGCTTTAGACGGTATGGTTGCAGGCGTACAGACAACTTCCGGTTCGGGACAGCCCGGTTCAAGCTCGAGTGTGGTTGTACGTGGCTATGGCTCTATCAACGCTTCGCAATCTCCTTTATATGTAGTGGATGGAATTCCGTATGCAGGTAATATTGCAGCCATTAATCCGAATGACATTGAATCCATGACGGTATTGAAGGATGCCTCCGCCGGAGCTCTGTATGGGTCACGCGGCGCAAATGGCGTAGTGCTTATCACCACCAAAAAGGGTAAAGAAGGAAAAGTCAAAGTAGATTTAAAAGCAAACTGGGGTGTTTCTTCCCGCTCCATTCCTCGTTATGAGACAATGGATGAAGCCGGCTACCTGGAGGTGATTTTCCAATCCTATAAGAATAATCAGATTCTGAATAATGGCTTGTCGCCTGAAGCTGCGAGTATTGCGGCTCTTAATGCGATGAAAAGCGGTTCTACCGCCATTTTTGGAGTGGATGAGCAATATAATCCTTTTAACTACAGCATTACAGAACTGATAGATCCTGTTACGGGCAAGGTACGCAGCGATGCCCAACTGCGGTATAGTGAGGACTGGCTGGATGAAGCTATGCAGGACAATCCTTTACGTCAGGAATATGTGGCTACTTTCAGTGGGGGTAATGAAAATACGCAATATATGTTTTCTTTGGGATATTTGGACGAAGAAGGCTTGTTGAAAACGACAAGTTTCAACCGTTATAGCGGCCGTATGAACATTGATTCCAAAGTAACCAGATGGTTGAAAGCCGGAATTAACGCCAATTATTCTCGCAATGAGAGCAATACTGCGGTTGAGAATTCATCTGCCAATTCCAATGTCTGGTATTCGGCCCAGTTGATGGCTCCCATTTTCCCTGTATATGAAAAAGATGCCAATGGACAGACTGTTTATGACAATTTGGGAAATTCGTCTTTCGATTACGGTCCTAACCGTCCTGCCGGAGCCAACTCAAACTGGAATACGATTGCCACTCTGTATGATGACAAATATAGTACGACAAGCGACAACCTTAGCGGGCGTGTGTATGCTGAACTGGGTAACTTGACCGACGGGCCGTTGCAGGGTCTGAAACTGTCTGTCAACTATGGCTTCGACCTGGTGAACAGTGCGGGCATGACTTATTACAATCCTTACAATGGTAATGCGGCAAGCGTGAATGGCCGTCTGACCAAAGCAACCGGACGTACATTCACCTATACTTTCAATCAGATTCTGTCCTATGACCGCAAGTTTGGCAAACACCACTTTGATGCGATGGTTGGACATGAGTTTTACAAATACCGTTACGATTATCTGGCTGCCCAAAAGACTGGTTTCCCGTTTGGAGGGCTGTATGAATTGGATGCCGCCACTACCATTGCCGACGCATCTTCCTATCAGGACAATTATGCGGTGGAATCCGTATTGTCCCGTCTCAATTATGACTATGACGACAAGTATTATTTTTCAGCCAGTTTCCGTTCCGATGGTTCTTCCCGTTTCCATGAGGATAACCGTTGGGGTAACTTCTGGTCAGTCGGTGGCAACTGGCGTATTTCAAGTGAAGAATTCATGCAGGATATCAGCTGGATAAACAATCTGTCGGTTAAAGCGAGCTATGGTGTCCAGGGTAATGACAATTTGGGCACAGGATATTATGCCTGGCAGTCTTTCTACAGCTTAAGTCATCCGAATGCGTCAGAAAGCGGAGCGGTTATTTCTTCGTTGGAAAGCCGCGACTTGAAATGGGAGAAGAATGCCAATCTGAATGTCGGCATCGAAGCCAAATTGTTTGACCGCTTTTCTTTCACGGTAGAATGGTATCAACGCAAAACGACCGATATGCTGATGAGTTATCCGATGGCTACCTCATTAGGCTTTGATGGATACAACAAAAATATTGGCAGTATGAGAAACCGGGGATGGGATATTTCGTTGTCCGCGGATATCGTCAAGACCTCTGATTTCAGTTGGAACTTGTCTCTGTTAGGTTCTACCATCGAAAACAAAGTGCTCCATTTGGCAGACAAGCCGGAAATCATCAGCGGCAGTTACATCATTCGCGAAGGCGAGACGCTCTATTCATTCTATACTGCTTCGGCAGCAGGTGTAGATCCGGCAACGGGTAAGCAATTGTATTGGGCATGGAATACGGATGCGGACGGCAACATCATCGAACGATATATCACAGACGATATGGCGGTGGCCACGAACTGTAAGGAAATACAGGGCAGCCGCATTCCGGACCTGTACGGTTCCATAGGCAACGAATTCAAGTACAAAGGGTTTGATTTGAGTTTCTTGTTCACTTACTCCATCGGCGGAAAAGTGCTGGATGGCGTTTATTCGACTTTAATGTATGGTAACTATGTAGGTAACGCAAGAAGCCAACATCTGGAACGTGCCTGGAAGCAACCGGGTGACATTACAGACATTCCCCGCATCGAAATAGGGAAGAGCTATATTACGACGGATAACAACCTGATTGATGCTTCTTACTTCTCGTTGAAAAACGTTTCTTTAGGTTACACTTTGCCGTCCAAATGGCTGAAAAAGACAGGAATGCAGTCTTTACGATTAAGTGCTACTGCTGACAACGTATTTATACTGACCCATTTGAAGGGTATGGATCCACAATACGACTTCACAGGAGGTACGAATTTTGGTTATGTACCTACTCGGACTGTTTCATTCGGAATTGACGTTACATTCTAATTTATTTATAATAAGGAAATGAATATGAAGAAATTAATCTATATATTATCATTGGTTGGGCTTTTAGGACTCAATTCCTGTTCAGACGAGCTGAACACAGAACCAACTGATAAGGTATCGGGAAGTACTATTTTTGCAGATGTGACAAGTGCCAAATCTGCCATCAACGGAGTTTACAGGCTCCTGTACACGTCTGGGTGGAGCTCCAGTTGGGGAACTGAGAATAACGGACAGACCGGCATCCAATTGATGGCGGATTTGATGGCTGAAGACCATCTGATGTACTCTCAAGGACAGGGGTGGTTCTATGAAGACTATCGGTTGAATGTGCATGCTGATTATACCCACAAGTCGGGGCGTCCTTATGCCGTATGGAATTTCTATTATACGATTATCAGCAATGTAAATTACATTATCGCTGCCGAAGAGACGATGGGCGGCGACCCGCAGGAAAGGGACAATATTGTAGGACAGGCCTATGCCATGCGCGCCTTCTGCTATTTCTACCTGATACAATTGTACCAGCAGACTTACGAAGGCCATGAGGATGCGCCGGGAGTTCCAGTCTATACAGAGCCGACCGCAGCCGGTTCAGAAGGGAAGCCGCGCGGTACGGTTCAAGAGACTTACGACCAGATAAATAGCGATATCAATCGCGCCATTGAACTGTTGGAAGGCAAGTCTCAGAGCCATATCTCCAACGTGGATTATTATGTAGCTAACGGTTTCAAGGCCCGTATTGCTTTAGTACAGCATGACTACGCTACTGCGGCAGCCGCTGCTGCGGAGGCATTGAAAAAGAATGGACTCAAACTGGCGTCAATCAGTGAATTAGGTGGTAATAACGATACCGGTGTAAGTGATGTAATGTGGGGATGTGAGATTACCACCGACCAGACTTCGGGTTTTGCAGGATTTTTCTCACACATGGACGCTGATGCCACTGGTATGTATGCTTCTATGGCACAAAAATGTATCAGTTCCGGTCTTTACAATCTGATATCTGATACGGACACCCGAAAAACGGCTTGGTTCCGCGAGCCTTTGGCAAAAGACGGAACAGGTTCAATGGTAAGCTATTGCCAATTGAAATTCAAGATGGCTGACTATACCACATGGACGGGTGACTATCTGTTGATGCGTGCAGAAGAAATGGTGCTGATAAAGGCTGAAGCAGAATGTCACCAGGGACAATATTCCGAAGCACGTGCGACAATCAGCCAACTGGGCGACTTGCGTGATACGAACTTTGCAGAGCGCTTGGCTTCGCGTACCGATGCAAATACTTACAATACCAATACCAATGCGCCTCTGAAAACATTGATGGATGAGATTCTGTTCCAACGCCGTGTTGAATTATGGGGAGAGGCAGGACGTATTTTTGATTTACAGCGTTTAGGGCTCGGCTATAGCCGTGTTTACGAAGGTTCCAACCATACGGAAACCGTATCAACCAAAAATACAGATGTAGCATCTCCGCTCTTTATCTTCCCGCTTCCACAATCAGAATTGGACGGAAACGAGAACATTACGGCGGAAGACCAGAATCCGATTGTGATGTAAAATAGTTATTTTAAACAATGAACAATATGAAAAATAGTATATTAAACAAATTAACAGTTTGTGTATTGATTCTCTTGACGGCTTTCACTTCATGTGATACAGACGTTGAAGGAGTCATTTACACTCCCGATGAAACCGCTTGCTACAGCTTTGCTTCCAGTCAAATCAATGTAGAACTGACCGCAGACAACCAAGGTGTATTGAAAGTGCCTGTTTATAGAGGTGCGACAAATGGAAACGCTTCGCTTGCCCTTACGGTAGATATGGATGAGGCAACCGCAGCTGTGTTTTCGCTGACTTCATCAGAAGTTGCTTTTGCAAACGGAGAAGGTGTTGCTTATGTGGAGCTGAATTTTGGTTCGATTGACAACTTAGGCGCTACTACCAAATATACAATCACCCTCTCCATTCCCGAAGCCAATCAGTCACCTTCAGCCGAAGGCTCTGTCAAGGTTCAGGCTCAACGCCAATTGACGTGGGAAAACTTCGGAACAGGTGTTTACAGTTCTCAACTGTTCGGACAGTCCTGGCCGCAACCCATAGAAAAAGCCGTCGAAGGAAATGTGTATCGTTTGCCGGACTGCATAATAGAAGACTACCCCATAGTATTCACTCTCAGTGAAGATGGACAAGAGCTGGTTGGCTGGGACATACAGCCTACCGGGTATGAAGATCCGGATTACGGCATGGTTTACTACTTGGCAGAAGGTATGACGCGGAATGGCAATATCTTATCATTCCCCATGATAGGCGCTGTCGTATATAATGGCTCATACGCTGCTTTATATTCCGGCTTTACGGAAACATTAGAGATGCCGGAATAATTTTATCTGGAAAGATGACAAATCATTCTCCCCAAATAGAGGATACCTATTCTCTGTTTGGGGAGTTTTTTTAATTAGGGGGACAGATAGGTTTGGGTTGAGGACTGGTTCCATTCTCCGCTTGTTCCTGTTTTGGGAAAGGGTGAGGGCATAGGGCGGGGATGCCGGTAGCCGTTTCTTGCCTAAACCCCATCCAGCGGCTTGCGCAGTTCCCGGCCTTTCTTTTTGAACTCGCCGGGAGTCATTCCGGTGAGGCTTTTGAATTGCGTGCTGAGGTAGGCGGCGCTCGAGTAGCCCAGTCGGTCAGCTATTTCGTTCAGGGTCAGTTCGCCGTAGGTCAGCAGCTCTTTGGCACGCTCTATTTTTTGGGCGATGAGGTACTTCTCGATGGTGGTGTGGGCGGTTTCGGAGAACAGTTTGCTCAGCGTGCTGTAGTCGCGGTTGAAGCGGGCGGACAGGCGGGCGGACAGGTTGCCTTCGGCGGAGTCCGTCTGCTGGTGTACCAGCGTGATGATGTAGTCCTTGATTTGCTCCACGGTCTGCATTCTGGGGTCGTCCAGCAACGCGAAGCCCAGCGGCTCCAGGGCTGCCCGGACGGAGCGTGTGAGGGACTCGCCGATTTCCTCTTCCAGCACGGCAAAGCCCAGTTCTATCCGTACGGGATGCAGTCCCAGCCGTTCAAGTTCGCTTTTTACGGCAAGAATGCAGCGGGGGCATACCATGTTCTTGATGTAGAGTGTGTGATTGGGGTGGGAATACATAACCGTTCCTGTGATTTATGGGGTTGTCGGGGATGGAGTGGGGCGGAAGGCCTTTCGGATGACTCCTCCGGCCAGCAGGCTCTGTGCGGCTCCTCGGACGAAGAGGTAGGCCAGGAAGGCCAGCCACAGGGCATGGTTGGCCAGGACGGGGCGCAGGCTGTAATACAGGAGGAAGAAGCAGGCGGCGGCCACAGCCATGGAGACCAGCATGCCGCGTGTGGCGGTTGCGCCGATGAACACGCCGTCCCAGATGAAGGCCGCTATGCCGGCCGCGGGTATGGCCACTGCCCAGTAGAAGTAGGCGCCGGCCGCATCAATCACTTCCGCATTGTCGGTCAGCAGTCCCAGGAAGGCATTGCCGCCGCACAGGTAGGCCAGCGTGAAGAGTACGGTCATTAACAGTCCCCACCGGAAGAGGTGGCGCAGGGTGTCCGTGAACGCCTCCCGGTTCCGGGCCCCGATGTAGCGGCCGCTTAAGGCTTCGCCAGCGAAGGCAAAACCGTCCATCACGTAGGAAAACAGGGTGAACAACTGCATCAGCAGGGTGTTGACGGCCAGGATGATGTCGCCCTGCGCGGCTCCGGCCGAGGTGAAGAACAGGGTGACGGCCACCAGGCAGAGCGTGCGCAGGAAAATGTCGCGGTTCACCCGGAAGAAGCGGCCCATGGCCTCGCGTTGCAGCAGTCCCCTGAAGCGGATGTATTTCTGCAGTTTGCCGTATTGCGCCCACCAGAGGATGAGGCCCATGGCAAGGCCTGCGTATTGGGCAATCAGCGTGCCAAGCGCCACTCCGTCCACCTTCATGCCGCACAGGAACACCAGGCACAGGCTGGCCGCTATGTTGACCAGGTTCTGGGTGATGGCAATGTACATGGGAACGCGTGAGTTCTGCATTCCGATGTACCAGCCCGTCAGTCCGTAGAGGCCCAGCATGGCCGGAGCGCCCCAGATGCAGATGTGGAAGTAGAGCGAGGCCAGTTGGCGGACTTCGTCCGTGGGCTGTATCAGCAGGAAGGCAAGTTGTCTGACGGGTATCTGGAGAGCGATGAGGCAGAGTGCTGCCGCCAGCCCGATGCCCATGGAGCGGAGCAGCAGGCGCACCACTTCGGGCAGGTCGCGCCGCCCCAGCGCCTGCGAGGTCATGCCGCTGGTACCCATGCGCAGGAAGGCAAAGAGCCAGTAGATGATGTTGAACAGCATGCCGCCCACAGCGATGGCGCCGATGTAGGCCGGAGCGCCGAGATGGCCCACGATGGCCACGTCTATCAGTCCCAACAGCGGTACGGTGATGTTGGAAATGATGGACGGGAGGGCTATCTGCAATATTTGTCTGTTGCGGGCTTTCATCTTACATTGAAAAGGGACGGCAAATGTACATAGAATTATGGAAATAAAGCCTATAAACATTAACTAATATTCAACATTCTTCCCTTGCCGATTGTTGTGGAAGTGTGTAATTTTGTACATGAATTTGCACAAATAATTGAACCTGGACATAACGTGGAAATGATGAGAATCTGGACTGTTTTTTTCTTTGTCTTGCTGATGTGCCCGTCCGTTGCGGAGGCACAGACGGCAGAAATCCTGTTGCAGAAGGTGACTGAGGCGCTTTCGGCGGGGAAGGCTGATTATGCAGTGAGCCTTTTCCGTCAGGCGACGGCGGCAAATGCTGAACAGGCTGAAATATATTATTGGACCCAACTGAACAAGAACACTGACACCAGCTTGCGGATGGCCGGCGAATTGGCTGCGCATTTTAAGGATTATCGGGTTTACGACAAAGCCTATCTTTTCTATATGGAACTGTTGCAGGCACATCCGGACGATGTACAGACGCTGGTGGCTTGTGCCGAAACCCAACTGATGCGTGGCGACGAGGACGATGCGCGCAGGCTGTACGAGAAGGTGCTTGGGCTGGATGCCGACAATCTGCAGGCCAACATCTTTCTGGGGAACTATTACTTTCTTCAGGCCGAGAATCGCAAGAAACGGCTGGAGGAGGACTTCAAGCACCTGGCCTCGCCCACGCGGATGCAGTACGCACGTTATCGGAACGGGCTTTCGGACATCTTTGCCGGAGGCTACGAGAAGGCCAAGGCCTGTCTGCAGCGGGTGTTGCAACTTTTCCCTTCTTCCTCGGAGGCCGGCCATATCCTGGAACGCATCAAGAAACTGGAAGCCGAGCTGAAATAGGCGGATTGCTCTACGGAGAGACCGGCCTTCTTCACAAGGCAGGGATGAAGCGGACTTTTCGGGCCGCATTTGCTGCCAATCCGTAAAAGTCTGCGTCTGGCCTTTCGGTGTTTTTCTTTTGCAGACGCTTGCGGTCACATCCGGCCATGCAAGCATCGTCCGTGGACCGTGCTTGCATGGTGGACAGACCGTGCTTGCATGGAAGACGGACCATGCAAGCTTCTTCCAAGGCTTGCATTTCAGGTTTTTACGAGCCTTTCTTTCTCCCCCTTACCGTTGTGTGCTTTCTGTTCCCTGGGAAGTCTGTGCGGCCTTTTCCTTCAGTTTCTTGAGGTATTCGGACGGTATGCAGCCGAACTCCTCCTTGAAGCATTGGCGGAAGTAGAACAGGTTGTTGATGCCCACCTTGAAGGCTATTTCCGAAATGGTGTATTTGCCTTCGAGCAGGAACTGTTCGGCATGCTTCATCTTCATTTTCCGCACATATTCATTGGTAGACAGGCCTGTCAGCGCCTTCATCTTGCGGTAGAGCGTGGAGCTGCTCATGCACATCTTGTCTGACAGATAGCTGATGTCTATCTTGTCCGACGACAGCCGCGCTTCAATCAGCTCGTTGATTTTCAGGATGAAGTCGTTGTCTATCTTGTTGAGCGACTCCATGACGCGTGCCGACTTGTCGCTGCTGCCGTCTGCCTTGGCGTGGAAGTGCTCGGCCAGCTTCTTGCGGTTTTCTATCAGGTTGTCTATGCGGCTGTGGAGCAGGCTGGCGCTGAACGGTTTGGTCAGGTAAGAGTCGGCTCCCATGGCATATCCCTCTTCTTTGTCGTGCAGCGAGTCCTTGGCCGTGAGCAGAATGATGGGTATGTGGCTGGTCCGCACGTCCTTTTTCAGGTCGCGGCACATCTCGTTGCCGTCCATTACGGGCATCATGATGTCGCTGACAATGATGTCCGGTATTTCTTTCAGTGCAATTTCCTTACCCCGTTTTCCGTTGTCGGCGGTACGTATGTCGAAATACTCGCCCAGCGATTCGGCAATGTAGTGGCGGATGTCCGGGTTGTCTTCCACAATCAGCAGGATGGGGCGGTCGTCGGCCGGGTTTTCCTCTTCCTTTTCCGGTGTCTCTTCTGCGGGCATTTCTTCGGGCGAGTCGTTGTGCAGGGCGTTCGGATAGGAGTTGTCGGTCAGCAGGCTGACGCAGAAGTTGCTGCCTTCGTTGGGCGTGCTCACTACGCTGATTTCTCCTTCGTGCAGCGTCACCAGGTTCTTCACCAGGGCCAGCCCGATGCCGGTCCCCGACGCCTGATGCTTTCCGCCCTCCTGGTAGTAGCGGTCGAAGATGTGGGGCAGGGCTTCCGGCTTGATGCCGTATCCGGTGTCGCTGACCCGGATGTCGGTGTGGTGGATGCCGTTGCTTTCCGTGCGTTCTACCCCGATGGTGATGGTGCCTTTCTCCGTATATTTGATGGCGTTGGATATCAGGTTGTCGAGGATGGTGAGGATGACCTCCTTGTCGTAGTACATCAGGATGTTTTCTTCCTTGATGTCCAGTTGGATGCTTACCTCGTTCTTGGGGTTCAGTTCCTTGTATTTCAGGCCGACCTCGTGTATGAGCGGCACGATGTTGCTCCGGCGGACGTTGAGTTTCTTGTTCCGTGTTTCGGTCTTTCGGAATTCCAGAATCTGGTTAATCAGGTTGAGCAGGCGGAGGGCGCTTTGGTGGATGACCGAAATCTTCTGGGCGTCTTTGGTGGAGAGGGTGTCGCTTTTCTGGAGGTCTTCCAGCGGCCCCACAATCAGGGTGAGCGGTGTGCGCAGTTCGTGGGTGATGTTGGTGAAGAAGCGCATCCGTTCGTCGTTCAGTTCCTGCTCGTGTTCGTGGTTCTGTTTCTCTATCTTGTAGAGCGTTTCGGCATCGAGTCTTTTCTTGTAGGCATAGAAGATGGCGAACAGGACGGTGCCCGAGAGCAGCACGTAGAATGTCTTGGCCCACCAGGTGAGCCAGAAGGGCGGGGTGATGCGGATTTCCAGCGAGGTGATTTGGTCTGACCATTGCTGGTTGTGTATCCGGGCCCTTACCTGGAACTGGTACTTGCCCGGGGGGAGGTTGCGGAAGGTGACGTTGTTGGGGGTAGTCACCGTGTACCAGGAGTTGTCAAGCCCTTTCAGCATATAGGCATATTCCACCAGGTTTACCAGGGCATAGTTCTGTACGTTGAAGTTGATGCTGAAGCTGTTCTGCTTGTATGCCAGCTTGATGTATTTCTGTCCGTTGGGCAGGATGCTGTTCTGGTCGTTTTTGGCGTTGCTGATGGAACCCAGTATTTCAATGTTGTTGATGAAGGCCGGCGGCGATATGCGTTCCTGCAGAACGTTTTCGGGGTTGAAGTAACACAGGCCGTTGATGGAGCCGAAATAGAGGTTCCCGTCCTGGTCTGTTGTCACGCATCCGCGGCAGAAGCTGCCCAGGGGCAGATTGTCTCGGCTGTCGTAGTTGTAGAACGTGTCTTGGCTGTTGACAAGGCAGCTGATTCCTTTGTTGGTACTCACCCAGATGTTGCCTTCCTTGTCTTCTGCAATGGCCTGAATGTGCGTGTTGTTCAGTCCGCTTTCGCGCTGGTAGACGGTGTATGTCTGTTCGGTTGGCGAGGGGAAGCACACCAGTCCCTCGCCGGTTGCCACCCACAGGCGCTGTTTGCTGTCTTCAAAGAGGGCGTTTACGGTGTTCGAGGGGAAGTTGGCGTCTACGTTGAAGAGTTTGAGCAGGTTGAGGCCGGAGTCGTACAGGCCCAGTCCGCCTCCGAAGAATCCCACCCAGACTTGTCCCTGCGCGTCCTTCAGCACGCAGCGCACCAGGTTGTTTTCGCGGTTGTAGTGTTCCTTGACGGTCTGTGTGTCGCGGTCCATCAGGTAGATGCCCTCGCTGGTGCCTACCCAGATGCAGCCTTGGCGGTCTTCAAAGAAGGAGCGGATGTCCGTCCGGTTGTTGTCCTGCAATTTGATTTTTTTGAACTGCTGTTTCTGGGGGTCGTAGAAGACAATTCCTCCATAGAACAGTCCGAACCACAATCCTCCCTTCGAATCACAGAATGAGGCTTGTACGGAGTTGGCGTTCAGGTGTTTGCTCGTTTCGTTGTAGACGGCAACGCGTTTCCCGTTGCTGAAGCGGTTGATGCCGTTTCCGTCGGTACCTATCCAAAGGTCGCCGTTCCGGTCTATGCAGACGCTTGATGCCGTTTTGTTGGTCAGGCTGTTGTCCATGGAGGGGAAGGGCGAGTAGCGGTAGGAACTGAACAGAGGAGGTTCCAGCCTGACAAAGTTGATGCCGCCGCCCCACGTGCCCGCCCAGATGTTGTTGAAGGAGTCCTGGAACAGACAGCGGATACTGGAGTTGGAAAGCCCGTATTCATCGTCTCCTTCTTTGATGAATTGGAACTGGTAGGAGTCTGATGTCCGGTAAAGGTGCTGCGAAAGGTCCAGTATGGCGATGCCTCCAAACTCCATGGCTATCCAGAGCTTGTTGTCGTGCATCTGCTTGATGTCATGGACGCGGCGCGACAGGCTGCGGTTCTTGTCGTTGAAGGTGATGAAGTTGTTGGCTTCGGGGTTGAACAGGGCCAGTCCGCGGTTGGTGCCTACCCACACGTTGCCGTTCTTGTCCCGGTAGACGCAGTTTACTTCGTTGCCGGGCAGGCTGTTGGGGTCTTTGGGGTCGTGCCGGAAGTTTTGTGCACTTTGGTCTTTGACGGACAGGATGCTGAGTCCTTCCCATACATGTCCGATGTAGAGCAGGTCGTTTCCGCCGTCGGCGAGCGACCAGATGTGGTTGCTGCCCAGTCCCGGCACGTTGCCGGTGTTGTAGTGCGTGAATTTCCCCGTGCTTTTGTCAAAGTAGTCGATGCCTTTCCAGTAAGTCCCTATCCACAGGTTGCCGTCTGCCGCGGGAGATATTTGGGTGATGTCGTCCGTAATCAGACCGTCGGGATTGTTGTCGTCGTGTTTGTAGGCGGTGAATGTGTGGTCGTCATAATTGTAGGCATTCAGTCCGGCGCGTTGCGTCCCAATCCACAGGATGGGCTTTTCAGGATCGTCCAGCAGGCAGTTCAGTTCATTGCCCGTAAGGCCGGGCTTGCCGGAAGTCTCTTCTTTATAATAGGATATGAAGCGCGTGCCGTCAAACTTGTTCAGTCCCTCTTCCGTGGCAAACCACAGGAAACCTTTCTTGTCTTGGGCGATGCTTACTACATGGTTGCTCGACAGTCCTTCTCCCACTCCCAGCTGACTGATGGAGTAGGGCTGTGCCGACAGTGCCAGAAACGGCAGGAAGGCAAGTATGGAAAGCAGTGTGTTTTTCATGTTCCTGATGATTCCTTTGTTGTTTTGTTAATAATGCGGCCGCCTGCCGGCAGCCGTCGGTTCGTTGTCTCAAAGATAACGAGAAAATCTTAAAATGATGTGCAGAAATCGTGCATTGACGGATTTGCATACTACCTCTGCAAGATTTATAGGGTTATTTCTGTATATTTTAGTATATTTTTGCATGACCGATTAAGGAAATCGGAGATAAGCTATATTGTTTAACTTAAATAGAATATGTATGAAGAAGCATTTCTTGAATGCCACTTTCTGGGCATTTTTATCGCTGGCTTTATGTACTGTCGGATGTAGCGATGACGAGGGCTACGCCGATGTGGACGGACAGGAACCTACGATGGCTTTAGTGACTGACCATATTCAGTCGGGAGCCGGTCACCGGTTTACCATTGAAGGAACATTGACCGATGCCGATGGTATAGCAACCATCAATCTGCAATGCGCCGACCTCTATCTGAACAAGACCATCGATTTGATTGAAATCTATGGTGAACCTAAGACTTCTTATGAGTTGAGCTACCATTACGATTTGGACCGTAACGAACTGGGCGAACGTTTCACGGTGAAGGTGACGGTCACCGATGTAGGCGGTCGCAGCGTGTCGCAGGATGTGCTGGTGACGATGGACGGCGATTTCTCTGCGCCGGTGTTCATTTCCGCTCCGTCAGAGACGGTGAATGTACTGATTCGTGAGGAAACGGTTTATACGCTGAACCTCTCTGTTTCCGATGACCGTTCGCTGGATCACATCTTGATTAACATTCCGGGCATCAGCGGTTATGAAAATCTGCAGGTCGACGCTGAAGGAGCCGCTTCGTTCACTTTCTCGGACCGCATCACTTTCCCGAACGAAGTTAAGAATTATGATTTGACGGTTACGGCGGTTGACGGCGTAGGTAACGAAACCTCCGTCTCCTGTGTCATTGCTGTGGATGAGTTGCAGGACTATGAACGCATGTATCTGGCCGATGTGGCTACGGCGGAAGAGCTGAACAGCGATGTCTTCGGTGTGCCGATGCGTATTGACCATGTAGGCGAGTTCCAGTATCGCGCCAGATATTATTGTGCTGCCGCCAATACGGAAATCTTCTTCCTGCCGCAGGCCAACGACTTCTCTCCGATTTGTTTCGGCCTCGATCCGTCGGACAACAGCGTGCTGACCAGTGATCCTGACTTGGCCCAACCTATTGTACTGACTGAAGCCAATGTTTACTATGACATTACGTTCAATACCAATACGGGAGAATACAGCATGTCCACTTATTCGGTAAACGATGCCGATGACCCGTGGCCGTCGAGCATGGTGTACGGATTGCCTACGATGGACAAATGGAATGACGGTGGCAGCACAATGATGGATTTCACGTTCGGATTGACATCTGACAATCCTACGACCGTAGAATCCTTTGTTCAGGATGCCAACAATCCTCATCTTTTCTATTATCAGACTCCGTTGAGCCTGACTGCCGGCGAAGAGATGAACTTCATCATTCACAATTATCACACTGACCAGTGGTGGAACTTCACAAGATGGTGCAGTACTTCCAGCACGGATTTGGAAATCTTCAGCTATTACACAGGAAGCACGTTCCGCAATATGGATTACAGCGGACCGACAACCGGCGAAGATGTATGGTCAAAACCCGTGGTGAACACGACTGGTAACTATCAATTCTATTTTGATTCACATCTGGGTAGAGCTAAATTAGTACGAGTAGATTAATGAACCTAAAATATCTAAATATGAGAAAGCAAATTTTAATTGCGTGTCTGTTGGTGCTTTCCCTCTGTGGCTTTGCCCAGCAGATTACAGTGAAAGGAGTGGTGGTGTCCGCTACTGACAACCAGCCTCTGATTGGTGCCACTATTCAGGTGAAAGGTGCCGGTACGGGCACCATCACAGGTGTTGACGGAGACTATTCGTTGATGAATGTTCCTTCCAACGGCGTGTTGATATTCTCCAGCATTGGTTTCGAGACACAGGAAATCAATGTGAACGGAAAGACTACCATTAATGTTGTATTGAAAGAAGCGACCGAGTTGCTGGACGAAGTGGTGGTCATCGGTTATGGTGCCGTGAAGAAGAGCGACTTGACCAGCTCTATCGCCACGGTAAAGGGTGAAGAGATTACCGAAACGGTAACCGGTAATGCGATGGATGCCTTGCAGGGTAAAATCAATGGTGTGCAGGTTGCCAGCGGTGGTGGTCCGGGTACCACACCGAAGGTGCTGATTCGTGGTGTAACCACCGTCAACGGTTCTGACCCTCTCTATGTAGTGGACGGTATGCCTATCAGCGGTAACATCAACTTCTTGAACAGCAATGATATCGCTTCTATGGAAGTCTTGAAGGACGCTTCAGCTGCGGCTATCTACGGTACACGTGCATCGAATGGCGTTATCTTGATTACCACCAAGAAGGGGGCCGCCGGCAAGACAAGCATCAACTTCAGCGCTTCCGCTGGTTTCCAGACCTTGTCTAAGCCTTCTGTGGCAGGTGCAGCCGAATATAAGGAAGTGTTCAATACCCGTTATACTAACGATGGCGCTACTTCAATTTGGAACGACACAGGTGCCACTACCAATCCTGGAGGAACTGATTGGTGGGATGAAGTCATCAACAAGACCGCTTTGGTGCAGAACTATTCGTTGAGTATTTCAGGCGGTAACGACAAGTTGGTCTACAACCTGAGCTTTGGTTACTATCGTAACGATTCTCAGTACGATTACGGTTATTGGGACAAAATCAATGCCCGTTTGAACACGGAATATACTTTCAACAAGTATGTAAAGCTCGGTTTTGACATCGCTCCTCGTGTAGAATCTTGGGATAATACTCCGAACCTGTTCTCTGCAGCTATGTCTATGGACCCCACTACACCGGTATTCAAGCCGGAAGACCAATGGGTGGACAATGCCTTTAATAACTATCAACGTTCTTATAACAATCAGGAATGGAATCCGGCAGGTTCGCTGGCACGTCAGAATGGCAATTCTCGTGAAATGGGTGCTATCGTGAATACTTATATTCAGGTTAACCCGATTGAGAAACTGACCTTACGTTCGCAGTTTGGTGCCAATGCTCACTTCCGTCGTTCGGATGGCTTCACTCCTGAGTTCTATATTGACGCTTTGGAGCAGTCTACATTGAGCAACGTATCCCGTGAAATGCAGGAGTGGCTGGATTGGAACTGGACCAACACAATCACTTATATTGACACGTTTGCCGACAAGCATAACCTGAATGTGATGGGAGGTTTCACTGCCGAGCGTTTTGCCTGGTTCCAGACTAGCGCTTCTCGTGATGATGTTCCCAACAACATGGATCAGATGCAGGAAGTGAATGCCGGTACCCAGAACCAGAAAGCCTATGGTACTACTTCGTACAACACGTTGGTTTCTTTCCTGGGTCGTGTGATGTATAACTATGATAACCGTTATTACGTTACGGCATCTCTCCGTGCCGATGGTTCTTCCAGATTCCCCACAGGTAATAAGTATGCCTTGTTCCCCGCCGTATCAGCTTCTTGGCGTGTCACCAGCGAAGAGTTCATGCAGGATCAGAATATATTCAGCAACCTGAAAGTTCGTGGTGGCTGGGGCCGCGTAGGTAACCAAGGCATCGACAATGATGCTACACTGACGTTGTTGGGGCAGGCCGATTACGTATTGGGTTCGTCTCCTGTCCGTGTTCCGGGAACCATGGTGTCTGGTGTTGGTAACAATCAGCTGAAGTGGGAAACCGTTGAAGACTGGAACGTAGGTGTGGACATGTCGTTCCTGGAAGACCGTTTGGGTGTAACGTTCGAGTATTTCCAAAAGAAGTCTATGGATATGCTTTATCAGAAGCAGAACATTTTCGCCGTTGGTTATCCCGACTGGAACAGTACGGTTTGGATGAACATCGGTAGCATGAAGGCTACAGGTTGGGAACTGGCTTTGAACTGGCGTGACCAGATAGGCAAGGATTTCTCTTACAACGTCGGTTTGAATCTTTCTTCAGTCAAGAACAAGGCTATCAAGTTTACGGGCGATGGTCCTATCTTGACCGGTGGCTTCAACAGCGACCAGATTATCCGTAACGAGGATGGCGGTGAGATTTCCCGTTTCTATGGTTATGTGGCCGATGGCATCTTCCAGAATTGGGAGGAAGTTTATGCCCATACCAATGAACATGGTGAAATGGTGCAGAAGAATGCACAGCCGGGTGACATCCGTTTCAAGGACTTGAATCACGATGGTGTGCTGGATGAAAACGACAAGACATGGATTGGTAATCCATATCCCGACCTGATGGTAGGTCTGAACATCGGTCTTAATTACAAGAACTTCGACTTTACCGCCAACTTCTACGGCACGTTCGGCAACGATATCTATAACAAGACTAAAGGATTATACTCCGGTGTCAGCGGGCAGAACGTATGGGCCGGCACGTTGGAGAAGGCATGGCATGGTGAAGGTACCAGCAACGACATACCCCGCTTGTCTTATAACGACTTGAACCAAAACTATACGCGCGTGTCCAGCTTCTACGTAGAAGACGGTTCGTACATGCGGTGCAAGCTGTTGCAGATTGGTTACACGCTTCCAAAGCGTTTGCTGGGCGGTACAGAACTGCGTCTGTCGTTCTCCGCGCAGAATCCGTTCACCATCACCGGCTATTCCGGTATGGACCCCGAACGTCCGGCATTGGATGGAAGTGTTATTGAGACGGGTATCGACGGTATCGCTTATCCCAATCCGCGTACATTCTTATTTGGTATTGACTTAAAATTTTAATCCTTGAGAAACTATGAAACAATTATTGATATCATTGGCATTGATTTCCTCACTCATATTCACGTCTTGTGAGGATTTCCTGACGGAGGAGGTGCGTGGCCAGCAGAACCTGGACACCTATTTCCAAAGCGAGGAAGAATGTGAATCGTTTGTCACCGGTTGTTATCAGGCCATCACCTTTGGTGGCTGGTGGAACATCAATACGGTGTGGCTCCTTTCAGAAATGTGTAGCGACGACGGCTGGATGGGCAACACGACCCAGAGCCAGAGTGACTATATTTCGCTGGCACATTATCAGGGTAACGGACAGAGTAATGGTGCCATTTCTAATTTCTGGCAATATCGCTACAAAGGCATCCTCCGCTGCAACGTGGCTGTCGAGCGCATTTCACAGTCGCCCATGTCTGACGAAGCCAAGAAGAACCGCCTCGTGGCCGAAGCCAGATTCCTGCGTGCGTACTTCTATTTCGAGCTGGTCAGAAACTTTGGCGGTGTGCCTCTGATTACCGGTTTCCTGATGCCTGAAGAGATACAGGGCATTACCCGTTCTTCTGCCGAAGATGTTTATAAATTTATTGAAGATGACTTGAAGGCAGCAGCCGATGTATTGCCGCAGCGCAGCGAGTACCTGGCTACCGACATGGGCCGTGCTACCCGTGGTGCCGCTTTGGGCCTGCTGGGCAAGGTTTATCTGTATCAGGAAAAATGGCAGGAGGCTCAGACCGTTCTGAAGAGTGTGATTGACGAGAACGAGTACAAACTGATGGAGAACTTCGGCGATGTTTGGAGCGTTGACCACAACAACAACGAGGAAAGTCTGTTTGAGGTTCAATATATGTACGACGGAACTTATGCTCTGGGGGGTGCGCTGACTGTGATTACCGGTGCCCGTAACGGCCCCGGCGACGGTTGGTCATGGGGTCAGCCGACAGCCAATCTGGAGCAGGCTTACATCGATGCCGGTGATACGGAGCGTCTGCGCTGGACCATCATCAAGACCGGTTGTACGGAGATTGCCGGCGAAGACAACTTTGCAGCTTTCATAGAAAACAGCAAGAACATGTCCAAGTATCAGGAATATGTAGACAAATACGGATGGGATCCCGAATGTTACATCATTGACCCCGCGCAGCACAAGTCTGCACGCATTGTGCGCAAGTACTTTGTGCCCATCGACAAGCGTCCTGAAGTCTACAACATCGACAAGATTCCTTTGGATCACCGCATCCTGCGTTATGCCGACGTACTGCTGATGTATGCTGAAGCATGCAATGAACTGGGTGATGACGCTTCTGCACGTACAGCCCTGAACCAAGTGCGTAGCCGTGTCAACCTGGCAGACGTTACAGCCAGTGGCAACGAACTGCGCAAGGCCATCCGCCTGGAACGCCGTCTGGAGCTGGCTTGGGAGCAGAACCGTCTGTACGACATCCGTCGCTGGAAAGATGACAACGGCAAGCCGGTCATCTCCAACCTGATGGGACCCAACGGTACATTCGTGAAGTTCAATACTGACCCCGAAACCCGTGACCTTTATGAGTGGGAAAACCAGGGTGAGGACAGCGACAAGGGTATCTCCTTCGACGAAAGCCGTGACATGGTGTTCCCCATTCCTCTGTATGAGATTACAATGTCCAACGGTTCCATCACTCAGAACCCGGGCTGGAATTAATGTCGTCCTTTTCATCATTTCAATAGGTTGATTGAATAGCTCTGCCGCAGGTAGTCCGCTCGATTATCTGCGGCAGTATTTTTTCTTTAATTCAGTTTCAAACTTATGTGTTGTTTCTCTGTCCTCCTTCCCGGAGAAAGCTCCTCTTGCCGGAGGTGGCAGCCGCTGATGCGGCGATGGCAGGGCAACACCGCTTAATTTGCAGATTATGAAGATAAAACCTTATTTACTGTTTGCTTGCCTGTCTGTGCTGGCCTCGTGCAGCGACGACGGTTCCGAACCCGATGTGACACCTTCCGACCCGGACGAACCGACGACAAGTGTGGAGAAGCTGGTGACGATTGATGCCGGGCAGACCTATCAGACCATAGCCGGGTTCGGCGCTTCCGACTGCTGGTCGCCCGCTTATGTGGGCAGGACCTGGACGCGGAGCCGCGAGGGAATAACGGAACTGCTGTTTTCGTCGGAGATTACGGGCGGACAGCCGAAGGGCATCGGTCTCAGCCAATGGCGGGTGAACCTGGGCGGCGGCAGTGCCGAGCAGGGCGACGCCAGCGGCATTGAGGACAAGTCGCGCCGTGCGGAGTCTTACTTGACCGACGAACTGACCTACGACTGGAGCCGTTGCGAAGGCCAGCGTTACTTCATGAGCCGTGCCAAGGAACTGGGATGCAACAACTTCGTCCTGTTCAGCAACACGCCTCCCGTACAATATACCTATAACGGCAAGGGCTTCTCCGCCCAGGGCGGCAGCTCCAACCTGAAGCCAGAGCATTACGGCGACTTCGCCGCCTACATGGCCGAAGTGGCTGCCCACTACGAGAGCGAAGGATATACGGTCAGCCACATTTCGCCCGTCAACGAGCCGCAGTACAACTGGGACAGCGGGCAGGAAGGCAGCGGATGGAAGAACGACCAGGTGGCTGAAGTGGCCCGTCTGCTCGATGCCGAACTGACAGCCAAGGGCCTTTCTACCGACATCCTGCTGGGCGAGGCCGGCGACTGGGAATATCTTTACAAGGTGAAGAGCGATGCCGACCGCAGCAACGTACTTTCCGCCTTCTTTACACCCGGCTCTTCGGCCTACGTGGGCGACCTCGCGCATGTGAACAGCCTGATTTGCGGACACAGCTACTGGACGGACGGCTCGTGGACTGCCATGCGCCGCGTGCGCCAGCAGGTGGCTCAGGCTGCCCTGCAATACAACGTGGAAGTGTGGCAGAGCGAGTGGAGCATGTTGGGCGACGGTTACAGTGCCACCGAGATGGACATTGCCCTCTACATGTCCAAGGTCATCCACAACGACCTGACCGTAGCCGGAGTGACTTCGTGGAGCTACTGGACTTCGATGGACGTTTCGCGCTGGGGACACAAGAACCGTTTCCTGCTGATTTCGCTGGTTCCCGCCGGAGGCGAATATGGCGACATCGAGGAGGAGGGCAGCTATCAGGCCACGGCCACCCTGTGGGTGCTGGGCAACTACAGCCGCTTCATCCGTCCGGGCTACCGCCGCATCGGCCTCACGCTGAACGAGGCGCACAACTTCTTCGGTTCGGCCTGGATTTCGCCGGACGGAAAGCAGATTGTGGCCGTCTACTCCAACCTCTCCGAGAAAGCCGTTCGCCTGGGCGAGACGCACGAAGGGTGGAGCGCCGAGCCTCAGTCTGTCGTCACCTATACCACCTCGGGCAGCAAGAATTTGCAGGAAAAGAACGTCGAGGCAGGCTCGCCCGTCTATTTGGACGCCGAGAGTGTGACAACTGTGGTCTATAATCTTTAACTTTACGGCCTCAGACCGTGCGGAGAAGTCCTGCCGTCGGTCCGGGGCTTGTCGTTCAAACAATTATTCTGATTGGGTATGAAAAACATGGTATTTAGGGCTGCCTGGAGCCTGGCGCTCCTCTGGCTGCTAAGTGCCCGCTTGGGGGCACAAGTCTCTTTCGGCAATCCCGAAAAGTTCAACGACGGATGGCTGTTCATGCTGTCCGATGACTCACTGATGGCGACCGCCGCCTACGACGACAGTCAATGGCGCAAGCTCAGCCTGCCCCACGACTGGTCCATCGAAGGACAGCTTTCGCCCGACCTGGCCAGCTGCACGGGCTACCTGCCGGGCGGCATAGGCTGGTATCGCAAGCACTTCAGCGTGACGGACGGCGCCGCCCGCCACTACATCTACTTCGAGGGCGTCTACAACCGCAGCGAGGTCTACCTCAACGGCCGTCTGCTGGGCAAGCGTCCCAACGGCTACATCTCTTTCCTCTATGACCTGACTCCCTACCTGAAAGAAGGGGACAACGTGCTGGCCGTGCGCGTAGACCACAGCCGCTCGGCCGACTCCCGCTGGTACACGGGTTCGGGCATCTACCGCGACGTGTGGATGGTGTCGGCCCCCGACATCCACTTTGCCCAGTGGGGAGTGGGGTGGCACGCCGCTTCGCTCACCGACCGCAAGGCCGTGGTGGCCGTCGATGTGGAGGTGGAGAAGCACGTGGATGCCGCGGGCAGGCTGGAAGTGAAGGCCGCGCTGCTCGATGCCGAAGGACGGCAGGTGGCACAGGGCAGCGCACGCGTGGCCGACGGCAAGGCCGGGCTGTCCAAACTCGCCTTGAACCTGCGTGTGGGCAACCCGAAACGCTGGGACCTGGATACACCTTATTTATATACGTTGAAAACGGAGCTGCTGAAGGACGGCAAACGCCTGGACAGCTGCGAGACACGGGTGGGACTGCGCACGCTGGAGTTTGACCCCAATAAAGGTTTTGCCCTGAACGGCCGCTGGATGAAGGTGAAAGGCGTCTGCCTGCACCACGATGCCGGCGTGCTGGGAGCCGTGGTGCCGCCCGAAGTGTGGGAACGCCGCCTGACGAACATCAAGAACAACCTGGGCGCCAATGCCATCCGCATGAGCCACAATCCGCAGGCGCCTGTTGTCTACGACCTGTGCGACCGCCTCGGCCTGCTCGTCATGGACGAGGCTTCGGACGAATGGGAGTTCCCCAAACGCAAGTGGATCAAGGGATGGAACAAGGGCGAGCCGGGCTATCAGGGTTCTTACGATTTCTTCGAGGAATGGATAGAGCGCGACGTGACGGACATGGTGCGCCGCGACCGCAACCATCCCAGCGTCTTCCTGTGGAGCATCGGCAACGAGGTGGACTACCCCAACGACCCTTATTCGCACCCCATTCTGGACGGGACGACCATCAACCAGCCCATGTTCGGCGGCTATAAGCCCGATGCCCCCGATGCCATGCGCATCGGCGTCATAGCCAAGCGGCTGGCGGCCTGCGTGCGGGCGGTGGACAAGAGCCGCCCCGTGACCGGTGCGCTGGCCGGCGTGGTGATGTCCAACCAGACGGAGTATCCCGAAGCCGTGGACGTGGTGGGCTACAACTACACCGAGAACCGCTACGACGAAGACCATGCCGCCTATCCCGACCGCGTCATCTACGGCAGTGAGACGGGTTCGGGCATCGAAGCCTGGCAGGCCGTAAAGGACAGGGACTTCATCTTCGGACAGTTCATCTGGACGGGTACCGACTACCTGGGCGAGGCCGGAGCCTGGCCTTCGCGCGGACTGGGCACGGGCCTGCTGGACTTTGCCAGCCTGACCAAACCGCGCGGGCATCACCGCGCCTCGTTGTGGAGCGAGAAGCCCGTCACCTACGCGGGCACCTATCCCAAGCGCCCTTATCTGTCGCCCGACGCCTGGGACATCTGGAACTACGAGCCTGGTCAGGAGATACGCGTGGTGTGCTACACCAACGCGCCGCAGGCCCGTCTGCTGCTGGACGGTCAGGTGGTGGGCGAGCTGAAGCCCTACGACGCCAAGACCGGCATCATCCACTGGGACATCCCCTTCAAGCCCGGCGAGCTGCGTGCCGAGGGTTGTGATGCGGAAGGTAACCCCGTTTCCAGCTATACGTTGCGCACCAGCGGCCTGCCCTATGCCCTGAAGGCAAGCGCCGACCGCGCCACGCTGTCCAAGGAACGTGCCACGGCACATGTATCCATCGAGGTTGTGGACGAGAACGGACTGCCTGTCAGACTGGCAGACAACGAAATCACCTGCCGCGTTGAAGGCCCTGCCCGCCTGCTGGGTCTGGAGAACGGCGACAACGGCGACATGTCCGAGCACCGCGACAACCGCCAGCGCGTATGGAACGGCCGCCTGCTGGCCTACATACAGACCACGGGCGAAGCCGGAGAAATCCGCGTGAAGCTCACCTCGCCGCTGCTTCAGAAGACCGAGGTCGTCTTGCGGGCCGAGTAAGGCGGAAGTGCCCCACATGAAATTTGTCAGGCACGGGTTGTGCGGAAATGCACGGTTCATTTGTCCGAATGTCCGTGAAGAAAACGCATCATCCGTGCCTGTAATTTTGCGTCGTTTCTGATTCATGCCCCTTTCCCCAATCACTCTTTTGCGGTGAAATAACTTGACAGATTGTGGTGCTTTCAAGACGCAAGCATCGAGCAAGCTCCGTGCAAGCGTCGTGCCGGCACCGTGCAAGCATCGTACGGACACCATGCAGGCATTGTGTAAACGTCATGCCAGTGACTCCGAAAAAGCGTTCCGGCAAGTCCGATTCCTCTCTTCTAAAGTACCTCTTTTCGTCCGTCAAGTGCCACATTACGGCCGCCAGCTCCCTCTTTACACTTCCTCCTCCCATCTTTCACCCTTTCTTTTTTTTCGCTATGCCGGAAAGCCCTTTCACGCTTTCACACGACTCTTTGGTGTTGATAAATAATGAAATACGGTGAAAGGAACAGCTTCATCTATCTTTCACCCTCCAATCACTTGCTTTCACCGTATTTGGCTTATTTTGAGCGGGTTATGGTGAAACTTCACATGGAAAACCGCTGAAAGGCGGGTATTCACAGAAAGTTTCATCGGCAGACAACGTGAAATCAGATGGTAAAGGATGGAACAAATAAAGATTCCATATCCGACTTTACCATTCTTTCATCTTTAATCACTACATTTGCAAATACCGTTGATACATTGCCTCAACAGAAAAAATAAACAGGATTAAAGTTGTATTAGTAGAACAAGGAAAGACCGGGAAGTACTTGGTCAGTCAGTTGGGAAAGAACGAGACAACTGCGTTGCGGTGATGTTCTGCAGTCGTCATTAGAAAAGATGGCTGCCATGTTACAGATAGATGCAAGACAGTCGATTGATAAAGAAAAAGGATAAAATAAATATGGCAAAGAAATTGCAGAAAGAAAAGAGTATAGAAGAGACCCTGTGGGAATCGGCTAATAAATTGCGTGGGTCAGTCGAACCGTCGGAGTATAAGCATGTCGTATTAAGTCTGATATTCCTGAAATATGCTTTCGACCGTTTTGTGGAACGGCGTGACGAACTGATGGCAGAAGGTAAAGAAGCATTTGTAAATCAGTCCGTATTCTATAATGCAAAGAATGTATTTTATTTGAGTGAAGTCAGCCGCTGGGATTACTTGATGGAAAATGCAAAGCAGAACGATATTGCCATTAAGATAGACGCAGCCTTGGCACAGGTGGAAAAAGATAATTCGGCACTGAAAGGTGCATTGCCCAGTAATTACTATTCCGGGCTGGGGCTTGACCGTACTAAGTTGGCCAGTTTGCTGGATGTGATAGGAAAGATAGATACGCAAAAGGACAAGGAGCACGATTTGATAGGACGTGTTTATGAATACTTCTTGGGAAAATTTGCCATAGCAGAAGGCAAGGGGAAAGGGGAGTATTATACTCCTAAGACGATTGTCAATCTGATAGCCGAAATGATTCAGCCCTATCGGGGCAAAATCTATGACCCTTGTTGTGGCTCTGGCATGGAAACAAGAAAGACATCTCCGTCTACGGGCAGGAATACACCAATACCACCTATAAGCTGGCCAAGATGAATCTGGCCATTCGCGGCATTGCGTGCAACTTGGGCGAGAAAGCCGCAGATACCTTCCACGACGACCAGCACAAGGACTTGAAGGCCGATTTCATCATGGCCAATCCTCCTTTCAATCAGAAAGACTGGCGTGCCGATAACGAGCTGACCAATGACCTGCGTTGGCATGGTTACGATGTTCCGCCCACCAGTAACGCCAATTACGGTTGGATACTGAACATCGTTTCCAAATTGTCAGCCAACGGTATGGCGGGTTTTCTGCTGGCCAACGGTGCATTAAGTGGCGATGGCACGGAGTTGAGCATCCGTCGCCAGTTGCTCAAGAATCATCTGGTGGAAGCCATCGTCATCCTCCCCCGCAATATGTTCTATTCTACCGACATCAGTGTGACGCTCTGGATTCTGGCAGGCAACCGCAAGGCCCGTACTGTGGAGCAGAACGGCCAGCTGGTGAAATATCGCAACCGTGAGAATGAAGTGCTGTTCATAGACTTGCGTCAGTGGGGCGAACCTTTCGAGAAGAAATACATCCAATTTTCGCCGGAACAGATTGCGCGTATTGCCGAAAACTTCCATAACTGGCAGCATGAAGGGTACGTACAGACTTATCGGAATGTGCCGGAATATTGCTATTCGGCCACCCTCGAAGAGATAGAGGCAAAAGGTTGGTCGCTTGTTCCCAGCAAATACATTGAGTTCAAGAGCCGTGACGAAGGCATAGACTTCGATTCGAGGATGAAAGAGCTGCAAGCAGAAATGAAGGAATTGCTGAAACAGGAAGAAGAGAGCAAAAAAGACTTGTTGAATCTGTTTAAGGAATTGGGCTATGGAATTGAATGATAAAATCGTTATCTATCGTTCGGAAGATGGAGAAACACAGCTTAAGGTCAGAATAGACCAAGATACGGTATGGTTGAACGCCTATCAGATAGCCGAACTATTTGGGCGCGATTCAAAAACAATCCGTAAGCATATAGACAATGCCATAAAAGAGGAACTTGCGGGCGAAGTGGTTGTCGCAAATTTTGCGACAACCACAGCACACGGCGCGCTGGAAGGCAAAACCCAGACACATGATGTACGTTTTTATAACCTTGATGTCATCATTTCGGTGGGTTATCGGGTCAAATCAAAAAAAGGTGTGGACTTTCGCCGATGGGCTAATAGGGTGCTGAAGGAATACCTGGTGAAAGGCTATGCCGTCAATAAAGCCCTGACAGAACAACGCTATACAGAGCTGAAACAGTTGGTTTCCGTCTTGGGAAGGACGGTCAAAGCACAAGAGGCATTGACTTCCGATGATGCGCTCAATCTGGTGGAAGTGGTTACCGATTACGCTTATGCTCTCGATACGTTGGATCGGTACGACTATCAGCAATTAGCGGTAGAGCAGACCACCAACGAAGCTAAGTTTCATGCTACCTACGAAGGAGCCATGCAGGCCATAGCAGAACTGAAAGAAAAATTCGGTGGAAGCCAATGGTTCGCCCACGAGAAGGATGATTCTTTTAAAAGCTCCATCGGGCAAATATATCAGACTTTTGGTGGGCAAGACCTTTATCCTTCTGTAGAGGAAAAAGCCGCTATGCTGCTTTACCTCGTGACGAAAAACCATTCATTCAGCGATGGCAACAAACGCATTGCGGCCACCCTCTTTCTGTGGTTTATGGCCGGCAACGGCATTCTTTATAATCCGGATGGAAGCAAGCGCATTGCCGACAACACCCTTGTGGCTCTTACGCTGATGATAGCCGAGAGCCGCACGGAGGAAAAAGATATCATGGTGAAAGTAGTGGTAAACCTGATTAACAAGAACAATTATGAGTAAGACGGGGTACAAACGATTGGGCGATTATATCCGAGAGGTGGATGTGAGGAATCGGGATTTGGAGGTGAAAGAACTTGTTGGTTTGACTATTAATAAGGCTTTTATCCCATCTGTCGCAAATACAATAGGAACAGATTTGTCTAATTATAAGGTAATACGAAAAGAGCAGTTCGCTTGTAGTTTAATGCAGGTAAGTCGAGATGAAAAGATGCCAGTTGCTATGTTTGAAGGTGAATGTGCAATTATGTCACCTGCATATCCGATGTTTGAGGTTCTAGATAAAAACATATTATTACCGCAATACTTAATGATGTGGTTTTCACGTAAAGAATTTGATCGAGAAGCAAGTTTTTATGCGGTTGGAGGAGTAAGAGGTAGTCTTACTTGGCAAGATTTCTGCGATATGACTCTTCCTATTCCTCCCATCGAACAACAACGAAAGATAGTTGCCGAATATGAAACCATTTCCAAAAGAATCCGTCTGAACGAACAAATGATCACTCGTTTGGAAGAAACAGCCCAAACACTCTACCGCAAAATGTTTGTAGATGGGATTGATAAAGAAAATTTGCCGGAAGGATGGAGAATGGGGACGTTGGGAGAGATTGCAGATTTTGCATATGGTAAAATGCCTGATAAATCAGCACAAGGAAATATTCCTATATTTAGTGGTTATGGGATAGTTGGTTACTCTAATAAAGCAATGTATGAGAAACAGCATATTATAGTGATAGCGAGAGGGGATGCTGGGTCAGGAAAGATAGTATTATCTCCTAATGTCTTTTATCTGACAAATTTAGCAATCGCAATATTGTTGAAAGATGATAGGATGAAATATTATCTGTACTATTATTTATTAAATTCTGATACATCCACATTGCGCTCAGGATCTGCGCAAGCACAAGTAACTATAAATAGTTTATATTCGTATGAAATTCTAATACCTTTAAATAATGTTTATAATGAGTTTAACAGATTTATATTACCGATTAATGAAGCAAAGCAGATACTTTTAGACGAAAACATGAAATTAACAGAATTACAGTCTTTGCTATTGGCAAGGATGGGGCAATAAATAAACAAATATATATTTATGCGGAAAAATTATGTCTCACCTGATTACATGAAAGATTCTTTTACTTGTCCACATTGTGGAACTCTTTCGTTAATGAATTATAAAAAAGTAAATTACTTCAATGGAATATATCAGAATACAACTAATAAAAAAGAAGGGAACGGTACTAGCTGTGTTCTTATAGCCACATGTCAGCACTGTAAAAAGAATATTATTTGGATTGATGATATTTATGCATATCCTGATATTATAGCCGAGGAAGCGAATGCCGATATGCCTGATTCTGTAAAACAACTATATAATGAAGCTGGTTTAATTTATAATAAATCACCAAGGGCTGCTTGTGCTTTATTGCGTCTCGCTATAGATAGATTATGTAATGAATTGGGAGAAACAGATCGTGATATCAATAAAAACATTGGATCTTTGGTAAGAAAAGGACTACCACAACCCGTTCAACAAGCATTGGATGTAGTTCGTGTTGTTGGAAATAAAGCTGTTCATCCAGGGCAAATAGCATTTGATGTTGATGAAAAAAATACGGCAATTATGATTATGCGATTATTAAACATCATTGTAGAACGAATGATTACGGAACCTAAAGAAATAGATTCACTGTATCAAGTATTGCCTGAATCCGTTAAAAATGCAGTAGAGAATAGAGATAAAAAATAAGAGATTTATGGATAATTCTGTTTTAGATTTAGTAAAGGGAACGCCCAATATATTGGGACAAATATACACTGATCTTGCTCAGCCAAGTGTAAAAGCAGTTGGGCAAGCATTAGGTACAGTGTTTGAATTCAGCACCTCTTTTTTATTACCTGTAAAGTTATTGAATGAAAAGTTTAAACTGAATTTCAAGAAGCGGATTACAGAATATGAAAAGAAACTAGAAGAAGTTCCAGAAGAAAAACGTTGTGAAGTTCATCCACAAATTGGTACACCCATTATTGAAAAATTGTCATATACAACAAATGATGAAATAGCTGATTTATTTACAACATTATTGGCAAATGCATCTAATACTGATATGGTAAATACAGCTCACCCTTCCTTTATTACGATGATAGAAAGATTATCACCTGATGAAGCCAGAATTATTAAATATTTAAAAGGAAAAAATGATATACAATATTGTGATTTTAAGGGATATAGTTTAGATGGTGTAGGATACGTAGATATACAATATCACCAAACTATTTTACCGCAATACGTACATTTGATTTTTCCACAAAATGTAAATGCATATTTAGCAAACCTTGAAAGTCTAGGTGTCTTGTTCGATATGGCAGGTACATACCGTATTGATGAAACGGTTTATAATGAGATAAAAAATGTTTATGGTTTTGAATTATTAAAAGAACAATTAATTCCTAAATTTTATAAAAAACTTGAAGCTGAAAAAAGTTATTATCGGATAACAGATTTTGGTAAACTTTTTATTCAAGCTTGTATTAAATAATGTACGTCTATGTCACACTTCAACGAACACGCCCTTGAACTCTCCATCATGGAACTATTCCAGCAAGAGGGATACATATATACCTGCGGAGAAGAAATCTACAAAGAAGCGGGCGAAGTACTGCTGCGCGACGATATGCGCAGGTATCTCTGCAACCGCTATCGGGAAGACGGCATTACATCGCTTGAGGTAGAAAGTGTATTGGCAAAGTTGACTGCTAATACCGGACTATCTCTGTATGACAACAATGCACAGACATACCGTTTGATAACCGAAGGTTTTTCGTTGAAGCGTGAAGACGTAGCCTTGCCCGACCTGTTTATCGAACCAATAGACTTTAGCGAGGAAGGGAAGGAAAACAATCTGTTTCGCATTGTCAATCAACTGGAAATAAAAGGAACGGAGAAGCGCATTCCCGATGGTATCGTATATGTGAACGGGCTGCCGGTAGTGGTGCTGGAGTTCAAGAGTGCGGTGAAAGAAAACACGACTATCATGGATGCCTATACGCAGCTCACCGTGCGCTATCGGCGTGACATCCCCGACTTGTTCAAATACAATGCTTTTGTGGTCGTCAGCGATGGGGTGAACAACAAATACGGCTCGTTGTTCTCATCGTATGACTTCTTTTATACCTGGCGGAAAGTGGAGGCCGACGACAAGGCAACCGATGGTATCAACTCGTTGCTGACCATGGTCAAAGGATTGTTCCGCAAAGACAGACTACTGAGCGTAATCAAGGACTTTGTGTTCTTCCCCGATTCGTCGAAGAGCGAGAAGAAGGTCGTTTGCCGCTATCCACAGTTCTTTGCCACGCACCAGCTGTTCGAGAATATACGTCTGCATTCCAAGCTTCGGGAGGGAGGCGACGGGAAGGGTGGTACTTACTTTGGGGCCACCGGATGCGGGAAGAGCATCACGATGTTGTTTCTCAGCCGGATGCTGATGCGAAGCCGGGAGTTTGCCAGCCCTACGATTGTGCTGATAACCGACCGTACCGACCTGGACGATCAGCTTTCCAAACTGTTTGGTACGGCCAAGAACTTCATCGGTGACGAATGTGTCATAGAAGTGGAAAGCAGGGACAAGCTACGGGAGCATTTAGCCGGGCGAACCAGCGGTGGGGTATTCCTGACCACCATTCATAAATTCACGGAAGATACACGGCTCTTGTCCAGGCGGGCAAACATTATTTGCATCTCGGACGAAGCGCACCGCTCGCAGACCAATCTCTCCATGCAGGTGAAGCAGACCGAAAAGGGAGTAAGGCGTAACTATGGTTTTGCCAAATACCTGCACGAGTCATTGCCCAATGCCACGTATGTAGGGTTTACGGGTACTCCGATTGATGCGACAATCGATGTGTTCGGCGAAGTAGTGGATGCCTATACTATGACCGAATCGGTGACCGATGGCATTACGCGGCGCATTGTGTATGAAGGGCGTGCTGCAAAGGTATTGCTCGATAACCGGAAGTTGAAGGAAATAGAGGAATACTACAAGCGATGTGCCGAGGAAGGTACGAACGAATACCAGATAGAAGAAAGTAAGAAAGCGGTGACCCAGATGGAACGTATCTTGGGAGACAGTGACCGCTTGCAGGCGGTGGCCGAAGACTTCGTTGCCCATTATGAAAAACGGTACGATAGCCTTTCATCTGTATAAGAAGATTGTTGCTTTGCGTCCCGAATGGGCAAGTATTCCCAGTGAACAAAAGATGTTGGATACCGGTTGGCCGATGGCAGCTGATTCTTTTGTTCCTTATGGCGACCAGGGATTTCCTATTGAGAAAATCAAGTTGATTATGACCCGGAATAAGGACGACAACTTGGAACTATATAACTTGTTGGGGACGGATGAGGATCGCCGTGCCTGGGCAGAAGTATTCAAAAAGCCTAAATCGAACTTCAAGATCGCCATTGTGGTGGATATGTGGACCACAGGCTTTGATGTGGACTGTCTGGATACGATGTACATCGACAAGCCTTTGCAACAACATACACTTGTACAGACCATTTCGCGTGTGAACCGAGTCTATCCCGGAAAAGAAAAAGGCTTGGTCGTGGATTATATCGGCATTAAGAGCAGTATGAACGTTGCCTTGAAACGTTATGCGCAAGGGGATGCGAATGTGGATTCAGTGGAAAACATCGGTCAGTCCGTCGTTATGGTAAAAGATGAACTGGACATCATCCGGCGATTGTTTGGGTCGTTCAACTATTCGGTATTTTCTACGGGTACGCCGTTGGAACAATTGGATTGCCTGAATCGGGGTGCTGAATGGATGCAGCGCACCAAAGAGCAGGAAAACTTATTTATGGGACATGCCAAGAAACTGAAATCGGCATTTAACCTGTGCAGTAACAGCGAAGAAATAGACGATGCCGAACGAGAGGAAATCCATTATTTCTGCGGAGTAAGGTCTATCATTTATAAGCTGACAATCGGTGATACGCCGGATATTTCGCAAATGAATCGTCGGGTCAGCGAGATGATTGAAGAAGCGATACAGTCGGAAGGTGTAGAAGAAATCATTCAGATAGGCAATGATAAGAAGAATCTGGATGTACTAAGCGAGGAATACATGGAGCGTCTGGGCAAACTGAAACTGCCTAACACGAAAGTGAAACTGATGGAACGCCTGCTAAAAACCGTCATTACCGAGTTCAAAAAAGTAAATAAGGTGAAGGGGGTGGATTTCTCTAAACGTCTGAACACTTTGGTTGAGAAATACAATGAACGGCGTGACAGCGCGATTTTTGCGGATGAGGTGTTGACGGAAGTGGCAAACCAGATGGCAGACTTGCTGAAGGAACTGAACAAGGAAAAGATGTCTTTTCAGAATTTGGGTATCAGCTATGAAGAAAAAGCTTTCTACGATATCTTAAAATCGATTGCCAAACAGTTTGGCTTTGACTATCCTGAAGATAAATTGCTAAAACTAGCTGCTGAGATAAAGAAGATTGTGGCAGACAAATCAAAATACACCGACTGGTCTACCCGTGATGACATCAAGGCGGAACTGAAAATGGACTTGATTCTGATTCTGGCAGAATATGGTTATCCACCGGTAACGAATGACGAGGTGTTTAAGGAGATATTGGAACAGGCAGAGAATTTCAAGAAATATAATGGATGAGAAATGAAGTTGAATGTCTCTGCAATCCTGATATTGCGAATACATGGATTATGGAACGTTACGCCATAACTACACAGACAAGAAAAGTGGTATTAACCCGTTGGCGGAATTAAATTGATAATACTGTTATACACCTGAGTTCCGTTACGATGCTTCGGGCATTTAGACGATATTCAATTTTGAGTACCCCGAAAGGGCGACTATCCCGAATGAGCCGAAAGCTGCCCAAAAGAATGCCCAAAAAGATATGCAAAACCTAACGGAACAACAACAAGCAATACTATCATTCTTAAAAGAGCATCCGGAAGCAACCCGAAAAAGAGATAAGCGAGAGTCTTTCCAACTCAAGTTTTTGGTTTGATGTAACCATTCTATTTTCCGCCTTGACACACATCTCAACCTGACATATCTTTGCGCCGTAACCTTTAACAACAATGATTATGGCAAAAGAAAAAGTAAAC